>JAJRWG010000092.1 GCA_024276895.1 Bacteroidota bacterium | reverse complement strand
GCTGTTGACGCCTTTTTCGCAGCACCCCATCGTTAAAAACCTGAACACCATTAAAACGCAGTTTGTCAGCAGCATCGATACTTTGAAAGCCGTCCCTGTGAAGAAAACGGTTTTGCTGCAAACCTCGCCCTACTCGCGGGTGATACCGGTTCCGGCACTGGTAAGCCTTGCCCTGACAAGGGAGCAACCCGACGAACGGCTTTACAGCAGCCCGCCGCAAACGGTGGCCGTTTTGCTGGAAGGGGTTTTCCCCTCCGACTTCCGCAACCGCATTCCGCCCAGCCTTTCGGAAGCAAAGGAAATCGGGTTCAAAGACCACAGTGTGCCCACCAGCATGATCGTGGTTTCGGACGGCGACATCATCCGCAACCAGTTCCACATTCCGCAGGGTTACCCCCTGCCGCTGGGCTACGATCAGTTTACCCGCGAGACCTTCGGTAATAAAATCTTCATCCTGAACGCCCTGAATTATTTAACCGATGGCCCCGGACTCATCTCTGTCCGCTCGCGTGAGCTGAAACTGAGGATGCTTGACAAAGCCAGGGTGAACAACCAGCGGCTGCTGTGGCAATTGTTGAATTTACTTGGCCCGCCGCTACTTGTAATGCTGATCGGCATGGTGCTGATCTGGCAGCGGAAACGAAAATATGCATCTTAGGATTTTAAATCATGAAGAAAAATAAACCCGTCATTTTCATTTTGCTTTTTCTGGCACTGGTTGCCGTTGTTTTGGTGACCCGTAACCGTTCGACCACTTTGAAAGAAAAAGAGTCGGGCTTTGCCATTGAAGACACCTCTTCGGTAACGCGGATTTTTATTGCCGACAAGGAGGACCATTCGGTGTTGCTGGAACGTAAAGGACAAGCTTGGTTGCTGAATGGGAAATACCCGGCCGGCATCAAAATGGTTGAAACCCTGCTGGGTACTATGCACCGCATCAAGGTCAGGGCTCCGGTGTCGCTGGCCAGTCACAACACAGTTGTCAGCCGGATGGCTGCCATCGGCATCAAAGTGGAAATTTATCAGACGGTTTACCGCATCAACCTGTTCGACAAAATCAAACTCTTCCGCCACGAGGCCCTCACCAAAGTATTTTACGTGGGTGATGCCACCCAGGACAACATGGGTACCTTCATGTTGATGGAAGGGGCTGAAAGGCCTTATGTTACTTATCTGCCGTCGCTGCGCGGATTCCTTTCCACCCGCTTCTCGCCTTTGGAAGACGATTGGAAGAGCCACATTGTTTTCAACAGTAAGCTTATCGACATCAAAAGCGTGAGCCTGGTTTTTGGCGAAGAACCGGAGAGCAGTTTCAAAGTAAGGGTAAAAGACGCCAGTGGAAATTACGAACTGAAGGCTTTGCAGACGGGGCGGATCGTTGACAACTACGACACCCTGAAGGTGCTGAACCTGCTGACCTCCTTTGCCGATCTGCGTTACGAAACGCGCTTGAATAATATCCTTGACCCCGCGGAAATCGATTCCATTCTGGCTTCACCCTTCTTGTATGAGATTACGCTGGAAGACCGCCGGCAGGGCAGCCGTTTTGTCCGTGCCTTTAAACGTGCTGCCACACCCGATGGACTATCCGACGGTGAAGGCGGACTGATCCCCGTTGACCACGACCGTTTTTATGCCCTCATCAATGACGGCGAAGACTTTGTTTTGATGCAGTACTTTGTTTTTGACAGGGTGTTGCGACCCTTGAGTTACTACGAAAAGAAATAGCCGGGGAAAACATTCCAACTTCCGGAAATCAAAAAGGCTGCCCGAGAACGGACAGCCTTTTTTCATTAATTAATTTGGGGGTCAACTAAACAAGTCCCTGGGCCAGCATGGCATCGGCAACTTTTACGAAACCACCGATATTGGCTCCTTTAACGTAGTCGATGTAATCGCCTTCTTTGCCCCATTTCACGCAGGTTGCATGGATGTCTTTCATGATCTGGTGCAATTTGGCATCAACCTCTTCGCGTGTCCAGCTCAGACGCAGGGAGTTTTGACTCATTTCAAGTCCCGAAACGGCAACACCGCCGGCATTGGCTGCTTTACCCAGGCCGTAGAGGATTTTTGCATTTTGGTAAACCTCGATGGCTTCGGGTGAGGAAGGCATGTTGGCACCTTCTGAGACGACGAAGCAACCGTTGGCGATCAGTGCCCTGGCTTCTTCTTCGTTCACTTCGTTCTGGGTTGCACAAGGCATGGCCACATCGCATTTTACGTCCCAGGGGCGTTTGCCGGCGAAGTATTCCACGCCGTATTTTTCAGCGTATTCCGAAATGCGTCCGCGCTTGACGTTTTTCAGTTCCATGACGTAAGCCAGTTTCCCGGCATCGATGCCGTCCGGATCGTAAATATATCCTGAGGAGTCGGAGAGGGTTACCACTTTGGCGCCGAATTCGGTAGCTTTTTCGGTGGCGTACTGGGCAACATTACCCGAACCTGAAATGGTCACAGTTTTTCCTTTCATGCTGTCACCACGGGCTTTGAGCATTTCTTCGGCAAAATAAACGGCACCGTAGCCGGTGGCTTCGGGACGGATGAGTGAGCCACCCCATTCCATGCCTTTACCGGTGAGCACACCCACAAACTCGTTGCGGAGCCTCTTGTATTGTCCGTAAAGGAATCCGATTTCACGGCCGCCAACGCCGATGTCGCCGGCAGGAACGTCGGTGTTCGCACCAATGTGGCGGAACAGTTCGCTCATAAAACTTTGTGTAAAACGCATCACTTCGTTATCCGATTTTCCCTTGGGATCGAAATCGGAACCACCTTTACCGCCGCCCATGGGCAGGGTTGTCAGCGAATTTTTAAATACCTGCTCAAAAGCAAGGAACTTGAGGATACCCAGGTTTACCGTGGGGTGGAAACGCAATCCGCCTTTGTAGGGGCCGATGGCGCTGTTCATTTCGATACGGAAACCGCGGTTCACTTCCACTCCACCCTTGTCGTTTAACCAGGGAACGCGGAACATGATGACGCGCTCAGGCTCGACCATGCGCTCGAGAATTTTGGCGTCTTTGTACTGCGGATTTTCTTCAATAAAAGGAATAATGGACTCAACAACCTCGTGAACGGCCTGATGGAATTCAACTTCGGCAGGGTTTTTGGCAATGACCTTAGCCATAAAATCATTGACCTTTTGTTCGAATACGTTTGACATTTTTTTAAGAGTTTTAGAATTAAACTTCGTGATAAAATATGTTTTCAATATTACGGAAAATGCGGCCAGATATTTGATCTGACGGGCTGAATTGCGTGATTCACGTAGGATTTTAAGTGATTCACGTAGGAGGCGGCAAAGGACAGTTGGAAGTTAAAGAGGTTCGAAAAGACGTACCGTTATATCGTCAACAAGCAATGTTTTCCTGTCTTTGTTCCAGAAGTAGATTTTCAGGACATCTTTTCCCGAACGGACTTCGGGTGTCAGGTAATCGAAACGCACTTTGTTCCACCTGCCGGTCTGCAGGCTTCTGTTTTTGATTAAAGTGCCCAGGTTCAGTGTCCGGTATTTGTAGGATTTGTTTTTGTGGCTGAAATCGACAACCAGCACAAAGTCGCTTGTGTCGGCCCCGGTTTCGGGGAAAACGTAGAATTCTACCCGCAGCCAGGCATGGTCGTAGGCAGTCAGGGATGTAAAATCAGCTTCAAAAAGATTGAAGAAAACCAGGGTGCTGTCAAAACGGAAAGCATTCCGACCCACGTGGAGACTGTCTGTGCAGTAGTACTTCTTGTATTTTTTCTCCGGTTCTTCAAAATCAAAATTTACCAACACCCGGCTCCGGTAACCCGATTCGTCCCTGAGCCT
>JAJRWG010000091.1 GCA_024276895.1 Bacteroidota bacterium | reverse complement strand
CTGGCCCCCGGCGAGTGGATGGCCCTGCAACGCATGTATCCCCACGACGCCATCAGGCAGGATGTTTACCTGGCTGAAATGAAAAAAGCTGCACGCATGCGCGCGTCGCGCAGCAGTGATGTCAACTGGGAGTTTGTGGGTCCGACCAACATCGGCGGACGCATCACCGACATTGAAATGCCTCCCGGCCAGTCGCAGATTATTTACGTAGGCGCGGCTTCGGGCGGCGTGCTGAAAACCGAAGATGCCGGTGGCAGTTGGGCGCAGGTCTTCGGCTCCGTTCCCACCATCTCCGTCGGCGACATCGCCATCGACCCCGGCGATCCCGACGTGCTTTACGTGGGAACCGGGGAAGCCAACTCGTCCAGCTTCAGCTTTTTCGGCAGCGGCATTTACAAGTCCACCGACGGCGGCGACACCTGGCAGTACTCCGGACTGGAGGACTCGCCCTACTTCGGCAGGATCATCGTCGATCACGGCAATTCGCAAAGGGTGTTCGCCGCTGCCTGCGGTAACCTGTTTTCCAAAAACAACGAGCGCGGTATCTACCGCAGCACCAACGGCGGCAGCACTTGGGAGCAGGTGCTTTTTGTTACCGACTCCACTTCGGCCATCGACCTGGTGCAGCATCCGACCAATCCCGACATCCTTTACGCCGCCTTCTGGGAGCGCGAACGCGGACTGACCTGGCGAAAATCCTTCGGTCCCACAACAGGCATCTGGAAAACAACCGATGGCGGCGATACCTGGACGGAGCTGACCAACGGGCTGCCCGGCGATGTGGACAAGGGCAGGGTCGGGCTCACCATCTCCGAAACCAATCCCGACGTGCTGTACGCCTATTACGACATGCCAAGCCAAACCACCTATGTTTTTAAAACAACCGACGGTGGAAACACCTGGGCACGTGCCGACAACAATTACCTGCACGGCATTGGCTCTTCTTTTGCCTGGTATTTCGGGCAGATCAGGGTTGACCCCACGGACGAGAACAGGGTTTACGCCCTGGGACAAGTCATTTACCGGACGGACAACAGCGGCAGCAACTGGACGGATATCAGCAACTCGGGCGTGCATGTTGACCACCATGCCATGTTCTTTGACAAGCAATCGGGCAAGGTTTATCTGGGTAACGACGGCGGACTGTATTGGAGCACCAACTACGGCAATTCGTGGATCAAGGTCAACAACCTGCCCATCACTCAGTTTTATGGTTTTGATGTGAGCAACACCAGTCCCGATTTTATGATGGGCGGAACCCAGGACAACAACTCCATCCGCACCATTGGTGGGAACACCCTGATCTGGCAGCCTGTACTTGGTGGCGATGGGATGCAGTGTGCAATAAACCAGCAAAACAAGGATATCGCCTATGCCGAATACCAATGGGGAGGACTATATCGCACGTTTAATGCAACGGCAAGCTATCCGGGCTTCGACTACATTGCCGACGCCATGTGGGAAGACCGGAAGAACTGGTCGGCACCCGTTGTGCTGACTCCGGGCAATGACCAGGTTGTTTACTTCGGAACACACCGGGTATGGAAATCGACCGCCAACGGCAGCAACTGGACAGCGGTGAGCGATGACCTGACCGACGGCGGCACCAGCAACTTCAACACCCTGACAACGCTGGCCGTTTCGTCACTGAACCAGAACTACGTCATGGCGGGAAGTGCCGACGGCAACGTGCATATCTCGCTGAATGGCGGCCAGAGCTGGATCAACCGCAACAACGGCCTGCCCGACCGCTGGATCACCCGCGTGGCTTTCGACCCCATTGACGACGAAACCGTTTACGTCACCGTATCGGGTTTCCGCTGGGATGAAGCCCTGCCGCACGTCTTCAAGTCCACCGACCTGGGACAGAACTGGACGGACATCAGCGGCGACCTGCCGGAGATTCCCGTCAACGCCATCGTCATCAACCCGATGAACAACGACCAGATCATCGTGGGTACCGATGCCGGCGTTTATATCACCCACAATGGCGGGCTGAACTGGGAAAGCATGTCCGGTAACATGCCGCCGACCCCGACAGTTGCGCTGAAGATCAATCCGCTGACAAACATGCTCTACGCCGCCACCTACGGCAATTCCATCTACATGGTTGACCTGAGCGATCTCTACGTGGGAAATGCGGAATGGCGTGTTGAAAACCGAAATTTCACTGCCGTTTTGCAAACGGGAAACGGCCGGGCGCGGATCGCCATCGAAAACAACGAACTGCAGGTCCTCACCCTGAACGTGTACACCCTTTCGGGGCGAAAACTGGGAAGCCGCAAAACCGGGCTGCTGCAAAAAGGAAACACCGCGATTGATGTAACGGATTTCCTGGGCAATACCAAAGAGATGCTGCTGTTCGAACTGACCGGTAAATCGGGAAAACAGACACTGAAAGGACTGCCGATGAGCTTTTAAAGAGCTGTTAAACCTTTTCAGGTCGCGGGAAGCCTGCGCGGGATGAGACCTGAAAGGTTGAAGCTGCGATCAATGAATGATGGATTTCGAAGGAATAAGGAAATTGAAATCCTAAATCTTAGATCGGTGTTCGTTAACCGGTGTTCAAAAAACGAACTCCGGTAAAGTACAACCGCGACGCATGCGTTCACCAAAAGTCCATATCGCCCTGCCGGTTTTAAACGAAAGCGAAAACCTGCCGGCCCTGCTGAACTGTCTGAAAAACCAGACGGTGCAGGACTTCAGCCTGACGGTTTGTGTGAACCAGTACGAATCGTGGTGGGACGATCCTTCCAAAAAAGAACATTGCCTGGACAACCAAAAAAGCCTGGTGTTCCTCCGTACGTGCAAAGACTTAAGCATCGAAGTCATTGACCACAGCAGCCGGGGAAAAGGCTGGCCGCCGAAAAAGGGCGGGGTAGGCCATGCGCGCAAAACCGCCATGGACCGGATTGCCCGCCGGGCGAAAGCCCGCGACCTGATACTGAGCATGGATGCCGATACTTTTTACCCACCCGACTACCTTGCATCGGTGAAAGCGGTTTTTCAGCACCATCCGGAAATCACGGGCTTGGCAGTCCCTTACTACCACCGGCTAACAGGCGAAACCACCGACCGCCTCATTCTGCGTTACGAAACTTTCATGCGTTACTACCTGCTGAACATGCTCAGAATTGAAAATCCGTACGCCTTTACAGCCCTGGGCTCGGCCATGGCTTTCCCCGTCAGGGTTTACAAAAAGCTGGGCGGCCTCACGCCCGTGCAAAGTGGCGAGGACTTTTACTTTCTGCAAAAGCTGGCGAAAAACGGCCGGTTTGCGCTGTGGGCGGGCAGCACTGCCTTCCCGTCGTCCCGCTTGTCCGACAGGGTGCTGTTCGGTACGGGCCCGGCGCTCATCAAAGGCAGCAGCGGTGACTGGGCGTCGTATCCCTTCTACCCCTATACTTTGTTTGACAAGCTGCAAGCCTCCTTCGCGTGTTTTCCGGGCCTGTTTCGTGAAGACCTTCCCACGCCCATGGATGCCTTTCTCCGAAAGCAATTCAACACCCGGAATGTTTGGGAGCCCCTGCGCCGGAACTATAATGATCTGAAGAACTTTACACGGGCTTGTGCTGCCAGGGTGGACGGGCTGCGTATTCTGCAGTATTTGCGGTCGGAGCAGGACGGAAAACCGCTGGAGGGGGAAAAGGTTTTGACGGAGTTTCTGCGAAAATTTCACCGTGAAGCGCTGGAGGAAGCCTTCCCCCAGGGCCCGGATTTCAGTTTCGATGCCTCACCCGTCAGTTTGCTGAACCGGCTTCGGAACCTGCTGCTTAAAGAAGAGATGCGTATGCGCGAAAAACACGATCAGGCCTTGTAGTATCCGTCCTTCCCTTAAACTTCGTAACTTGCACCCATGATCCGTCTCATCACCATCCTCGGCCCCACGGCAACCGGAAAAACACGACTTGCTGCAAGACTTGCCGCGCGAATTGATGGCGAAATCATCAGTGCCGATTCGCGGCAGGTGTACCGCGGCATGGACCTGGGAACAGGCAAAGACCTGGAGGATTTTGTGGTTGAGGGGAAACAAGTTCCCTGCCACCTGATTGACATTGCCGAACCCGGTTATGAATTCAATGTGTTCGAGTTCAGGCAGCATTTTTTGGAAGCCCTCACAAGCATCACCGGCAGGGGAAGGCAACTCGTCCTTTGCGGCGGCAGCGGCCTTTACCTGGATGTCGTGCTGCGGGACTACAAGCTCGAAAAAGTTCCTGAGAACAAGGCCCTGCGCACGAAACTGGAAAAGCTGCCGGATGCGCTACTGGTGGAAAAACTGAAATCCTACGGCCCCCTGCACAACACCACCGATACCGAAAGCCGGCAGCGCCTGCTGCGTGCCATCGAGATCAGGGATTTTGAGAAAAAGTACCCAGGTGCACGGCAGAGGCTCCCGGAAATGGACTGCCTGACTTTCGGCATCAGCTTTAACAGGCAGGTGATCAGGGAGCGCATCACAAGGCGCTTGCGGGACAGGCTGGAGGTAGGCATGCTCGACGAGGTAAGACGCCTGCTGGAAGGCGGACTCAGTCCCGGACAGCTGAGGTTTTACGGACTGGAGTACAAATACCTCACCCTGCACCTCACCGGCGAACTGAGCTACGCGGAAATGTTCAGCCTGCTGAACACGGCCATCCACCAGTTTGCCAAACGGCAAATGACCTGGTTCAGGAGGATGGAGAAAAAGGGGGTGAAAATCCACTGGATTGACGGGGAGCTCGGCGATGAAGAAAAGCTGGAAATCATCCTGGAGTTGATGAAAAAGTAAAAACTGCCGGCCTCCGGTTGAAGGCTGGAAGTCCGGGCGTTTTTTCGGGACAGCCTACTTTTTCTTGGGTTTGACGGTGTTGTCCGGCTTAAGCATGTTCTTCGGGTTCATTTTTTCCACGCCATCTTTCACGTCCCTGATCTCGGATGCCACATCCTTGAGGTCATCGGCAAGGTTGCTTTCTTCGGTGGCTTTTTTAAAGTCGCGGATGCCTTTGCCCAGGCCTTTGGCCAGTTCGGGAATCTTTTTGCCGCCGAAAAGCAGCAAAATCACAACCACCACAACAAGCAGCTCGTAGCCGCCCATGAATCCTGCAAATTGAACCATCTTTTTAGAATTTGAAACAAAGGTACGAAAATTACCGCTTAATGGTCTATTGGCATGCCGGCTTGCTTCTTTTTGCGAACGGGAAAAGATTGTTCGTTGAAGCCCAGCACTCTCCGGATTGATTTTGAACGCATTTTCATTATCTTTGTAGAAAATACGCAACACACTGGATTATGAAAAATCTCAAACTGGTAATTATTCTCACATGCCTATCCCTTCCAGTCCCCTTAGCCGCACAGGATACAATTTTATTCGACAACATTCTTTACGGTGGAAATGCCAGAGAAATTGTCTTTGGGCCGACAACGAATCTTTTTTTTCCAAGCTTTTATTACCAAGGGCTTATCGAATACAATCCGGAGAATGACTCCGTTGTCAATTGGTACAAACGAAGCAACAGCATACTGCTGGACAACCATATTT
>JAJRWG010000090.1 GCA_024276895.1 Bacteroidota bacterium | reverse complement strand
GGGTGTTGAAGTGAACCTGGGTTACGACGAAACCGGTTCGGGTGCGGTGCAAAGCGAAACACCGCCGCCGCAGGCGGAGCCCACGCCCCCACCACCGAAACCACAGCCGAAAACCGTTGAACCGGAACCGATACCGCAACAGGAGGAAAACCTGACCCAGGAGGTGGAAAAAGCACCCGCCATTGAAGAAAAGCAGGAGGAAGAACCTCCCGAAGAGATCATCGAAGAACCCGAAGAAGTAAAAGAGGAGCCCGTGAAAGAAGAGTTGATTGAAGAAGAACCCGAGGAAGAACCCGTTGATTCAACTTTTGTTGCCGAAGAACCTGCCGAAGAAGTGCCGCTTGAAGAAGCCAAACCCGTGGTTAACAAAAAAGCCCTTTATCCCGGCAGCACCAAAAGCGGCGAAGGCACCAACCAGGGTGTAACCGAAGGCGGAGGCGACCAGGGCAAACCCCAGGGCTTCAAAGACAGCGACAAATACGACGGCCAGGGAGGGAAAGGTAACGGCATTTCGTTCAGCCTGGGCGGCAGAGGTTCAAAATACTTGGACAGACCAACGGCTAAATTCAAGGAACAGGGAACGGTTGTGGTCAGCATCTGGGTGAACCGCCAGGGTATGGTTACAAGAGCTCAGGTGAACCCCAAAGGCACCACTGTGCTTGACCCCGACCTGCGAAAAATTGCCGTGGACGCCGCGAAAAATTCCACCTTTACCGAAGACCCCACCGCCGCCGAACTGCAAAGGGGAACCATCACCTACAATTTTATCTTGATGAAGTAAACATTCAGCCGTTGGGGATGCTTCCCCCCGCATGTACCGGGCCTGAATGACAATCCGCTGCTGTTTTGCAAAGGTTTCAAACCTAAAAGCCTTCTGACCACTGACAGGAAAATAATTCAAACCCGAACGGATACCGTACAGTGGTCTGACGACTCCGGGTTTGCATCAGTGATTTTTACCGTACCGCACTGCTTCTTCCAGGAATTTTTTGGCCAGCGGTGCCGAAAGCGGGTGCAGCGTGTCCATGCGTTCGGGATGCCATTGCACGGCCATTAAGAATGCTTTTTCCCCGGGTTGCGCCCATTCGATGGCCTCGGGAAGGCTGTCGGCTGCAAGGGCCGAAACACGAAGCCCGTCACCCAAAACTTCAATGCCCTGGTGGTGGTTGCTGGTTACGTCTCCCGACCGTACACCGGCCAGTGCGAAGAGCTGTGTGTTTTCCAGCACCGTCACGGGATGGTAGCAATTCCGCCAGTCTTTTTGGCGGTGGGCTACCGTACTGTCGTAAACCGTTGGGATGTCAACGTACAGTGTTCCGCCAAAATAAATATTGAGGATTTGTTCTCCCCTGCAAATGCCGAAAACGGGCATTTCAGCCGCACGCGCTGTACCGATGAGGGCAAATTCCAGGCTGTCGCGGTAAGTGTTGATGGTACCGCAAGCCACGGTGTCGGCAGCTTTGCCGTATCGGCCGGGAAAAACATCCTCGCCACCTGTCAGCAGTAGGCCGTCGCAGGTTTCCAGCAGGCTGAGGGCCGAGTCAATGCCCAGGGGGTAAAGGTCAAACCAGCGGACGTTTTGGTGGTAACGTTTCAGCCAGTTGGAGTAATTCAAGGTGCTGCCCTCTTTTGAAACTGCAATCCGTAACTCTTTCGTTTGTTGCAACCGGTTTTCGCAGGCGGAAAAAATCACAGCGCCGGCAAGCAGCAAGACCAGGTAAATATAAATTCGTTTCATTGCCTATTGTTTTTTATCTGTTGCTCAATCGAGTCCCGTGTAAAAATCCTTCAGGAAGTCGATGTACTGAGGTGTAAAAGTAAGGTCTTTTTCGCGGATGTAAAAATTTTCCGTCTCAACTTCAACGGGTTTCTCGAATCCCAGTTGCAGGTTCACACGGTTTGGCGGCAGTTGCCTTTTGGGACAAATAAGCAGTTGTTTTTGCCGGTAAAGGCCGTGTCCGGCAGCGGTTTCAAGAAATTGTCCGCTGACATCGTGCGGCAACACCAGGCAAAACTTACCACCGGGATTCAGCAATTTCGCTACTCCTTCGCACAACTGCCCGTATGTCAGGCTGTCGGCATGGCGTGCTTTTTCGCGCTGCTTTTCTTTCGGTCTGAAAGCGTAATCAACAAAAAAAGGCGGGTTGGAAACGACCATGTCGAAACGTCTCGCGGAAGAAGTGGCGAAGGATGAAAAATCGGCCTGCCTGACAGCCAGACGGCCGGCAAAGGGTGAATTCCTGAAATTCCGTTCCGACTCGGCCACCGAATCCGGGTCAATCTCAACGGCGAGAATCTCGACCTCGCTCCTTGCCGCCAGCAAAAGCGAAATGACCCCCGAACCTGAACCTGCGTCAAGAACCGACCTGACTCCTGACAGGTCGGCCCACACGGCCAGCAGCACGGCATCGGTGCCCACCTTCATTGTCGAACGATGGTGAAACATGCTGAACTGCCTGAAATGAAACGGCCGGGTATCGTTCGGGTGCTTCGCCATTTTGTTTACATGGATAAGTACAGGTCGATCAGCCCGTCGGGGGCACGGATGTGCATCTCCTTTTTATCGCGGTCAAGTGCGCGGATGACCTCTTTGTTCACAGGAATAAGGACCTCTTTATTCTGACAAAATACCTGCATCACCGCCTGGTTGGGGTAGTCCAGCACCTGCTTGATGGGACCCAGCACACCTTTTTCTTCATCAACAAGGGTGAAACCGATGACCTCGTGGTAGTAAAAGCGTGTCCCCGTCAGTTCGGGCAATTCCGACAAAGGCAGGTACATTTCGGTGTTGGAAAGTTGCGTTGCCTGGTCAAATTCTTTAAAATCCTGAAAGGCGATGACCGCTTTGTTGTTCAGAATCCGGATGGACTCAATAAAATAAGGTATAAGGTTGCCGTTCAGGTTGAGGTACACCATTTTGAGCGAATCGTATTCCGAGGGGTCGTCCACATCCAGCCAGGCATTAACTTTTCCCTGGTAACCATGGGGTTTGAAAATCTTCCCCAGAAAATAATAATCATCAAAATCACTCATAAGAGAAAGATTGGTACCTGCAAAGGTAAAAGAGAATTTTAAATCGTCCGATTCAGCTTTTCTGAAAATACCCGCACTCAGAAACAAGCGGGGACCAAACGATTCAACAAACAATAAAAAACCCGGCTTCAAGACGAAACCGGGCATTCTTCAGTAACAAAAGGGAACTATTTTTTACTTTCCTTTTTTTCTTCTTCCTCCCCGGTCTCTTCGGAAGCCTCAGCTTTAGGCTCTTCAGCGGCTTCGGGTACTTCTTCCGTTTTGACTTCGGGAGCCTCTTTGGCACTTTCCGCTTCAGCTTCGGCGGCAGCGTTTTCAGCAACTTTTTCGGCTACGGCTTCTTTGGTCAGCATTTCTTCTTCGGCAACGGTTTCCGTGTCACCGGTTTCTTCCTCTGCTACTGCTTCCTGTGCCTCTTTCACCTGTGCTTCAATGGCATCAGCCCTTTGTTTGGCCAACTGGGCTGCACGATCTTCTTTTACTTTGGCTTCGGCATCATGCTGAACTTTACGCTCGGCACGGGCTTTTTCAGCCAGACCGCTGCGTTTGGCTTCGATTTTGGCTTCTTTTTCTTTGAGCCAGGTCTGAAAGCGGGCTTCCACCTCGGCTTCGGTAATCGCACCTTTTTGCATGCCTTTCAACAGGTGATTTTTGTAAAGCACACCTTTATAGGAAAGAATCGCACGCACGGTGTCGGTAGGCTGGGCTCCTTTTTGCAGCCAGTCAAGTGCTTTGTCAAAATTTAAATTGATTTCAGCAGGGTTAGGGATGGGATTGTAAGTGCCAATCTTTTCAATAAACTTCCCGTCACGTGGTGCACGACCATCCGCAATAACGATGTGATAAAAAGGGCTCCGCTTTTTACCAAACCGTTGCAATCTCATCTTAGTTGCCATAACTAATTCGTTTTAAGGTAAATAAATAGGTTCTACAATTCGGGCTGCAAATATCCGACTATTTTTTTGAATAGCGAAAGAAAAACAACAAAAAGTAATGGTATAAAGTTTTTATTCAGAAAATTATCCTAATCGCTGGATTTCTTATTATTTTTTTGTTATTTTTGCTGTGGAAAACAAACTATTAATCACCAACAGCAAGCACATTCCGATGAATTGCAGGCAGCTTGCAACAAATCTTGATGGCGTTTCGCACTATGTTTAACTAGAAGTTAAATAGCGTATTTTTAAAAGGTTGCACATGGATTGCGAAAAACATGTGGTTGTACCCGGGAGCTTGATGCTGCTTCTCCTGTTGCTTGTGACTTTTTCTGCCCAGGCTCAGGATTTTTACTGGCGAGGTGGCACGGGCAAGTGGTCTGACCCGGCAAACTGGGAATCGCCCTTCGGCGGCATCCCCACTGCTTATGACAACGTTATTTTTGATGCTTCTTCGTTTGCTGCCGACGGGCAAACGGTCACCATTGATCAGGATGCCGAATGCAACAACATGGACTGGTCTGCCATTGATCAGTCTCCCCGGCTTGCCGGCGACAATAGCCTGACGGTTTACGGATCCATCCGCCTGAAGCAGGACATGAAAATGGAATTCAGCGGCGACATCTACCTGATGGCTACCGGCAATGAAAACCAGATTGACTTCGCCGGCAACACCCTGAATTCCAATTTATTTTTCAATGGCGACGGTCAATGGAATTTTGTGAATGATGTGGATGTGGGTGAAGCGGAAATCTCACTGGAAAAAGGTGTCATCGACACTAAAGGAAAGGCACTGATTTGTGGTTCTTTCGTTTCAACAGGTCAGAATCCGAGGACACTGAAGCTGAATGCATCACAGGTGAGAATCGCAGGTCTGGACGGCCGGTGGATAGTTAACAGTACCCTTGATCTGCAAAAAGGAACTGCACGCATTATTTTCCAGAACCCCAATCCGCACTCCCAATCTCTTTTCAGGGGAGGTTCGCTTGCTTACTACCGGCTGGAATCGTTCAACAGCCTGGAAATGCAAGGCAACAACTCATTTGATTTTATGAAACTGCACCCCGGAATTACCTGCAAATTGGAGAGCGGAAAAACACAAACAATCCGTCAGGATTTTTCTGCCCGTGGATGCGCCGGACTAATTTATCTGGAAGCCACAGACTACCAGCCGGCCATAGTCAGAAAAATCAACGGCGATATCACTTTATCTTTTGTGGCGGTGCGGTTTATCAGCGCCAGCATGGAATCCGGCGGGACGTTTACTGCCAACAATTCAATCGATCTTGGCAACAACCAGGGGGTCAATATTTACAATGACTCCAGGGAAATGCACTGGAAGAACGGAACAGGGCTCTGGTCCGACACCCTTCACTGGAACGCCGCAACAAGTGGTGCAGATGCAAAATGTGTACCTCTGCCTTTCGATGATGTGGTGTTTGATGCCAATTCTTTTTCAGGCACCGACACCGTTAAAATTGACCTTATTGAAACTTACTGCAATGATTTTTTCTGGAATGCTACGGAAAATGCCGTTTTGGTTAACCTTTACGACAGCAGCCGGTTAACGGTTTCCGGATCACTGAAATTTGCATCGCAAATGCAGAATCTGTACACCGGAGAGTTTACTTTCAACAGTACTGAAAAAGATCAGACCATTAAAACTAACGGGGTAACTTTTGCGGGTGACATTCGCTTTTCAGGAGAAAACGGTGAATGGGAACTGAGGGATGCCTTGCAGGTTGATGGAACCATCAACTTTGAGCAAGGAACACTCCTGACCAAAAACAACCCGATATATTGTAGCCGGTTTCTTTCCGGAACCGAATTGCCCAGAACACTGAAGCTCGGCAAGTCACTGTTACAGATCAGTAAAACCCTTGTGGAGCCGGGCTTTCTTTTGAACAACAAGAACCTGACCTTCAGCCAGACCAAATTAAGGATCGAAATGAGATCGTCGGATGCCGCCATGCGTATTAGCGGCGGCGACACCCTTCGCTTTTACCAGGTTGACTTCACCAATCCGAATGCCTCGGTCAGCATCGGCAACGATACGACTTACTCCAAATTCCAGCGGGTTAGCTTTGCCGGTAACGGTCTTATTCTGGGAAACAATATGTTTGACACGATCACCCTCTCCAAAGCCTGTGTTTACAGCTTACAGGCAGGAAAAACCCAAACCATTAACCGGAGGATCATTGCCCCGGGCAGCTGCGAAGGCACCCTGCTGCTGAAATCTTCCAAAAACGGAAAAAAAGCAAAAATCTTTAAACCTTTCGGCACCCTGAAACTGAATCATGTTTCGCTGAGGGACATTGCCGCCATCGCCCCGGCCACTTACATCGCGAAAAATGCCATCGACCTGGGAAACAACAGCGGCTGGACGGAGATCACAGGCCCGGAAGAGAGAGAACTCTACTGGGTTGGCGGCGCAGGCGACTGGAACGACGTGAGTCACTGGTCGCTCTCAAGCGGGGGAACGGGAGGCGAATGCGTACCCACACCTCAGGACATCGTTCATTTTGACAATAACTCGTTTACGGCGTTGGGCAAGACCGTTACCGTTGACCGTGCCAATGCTTTTGCCCGCGATCTGATCTGGTCGAATGATGTGTCAAACCCCATCTTTCTAACCAACAACATTACCTCACTGAGGATATTCGGCTCAATGGAGTTAAGCGATAAAATGAAATTCGTTTTTAACGGCCCGTTTTATTTTGAAGCTTCTGAACCCGGACAAACCATTAAAACAAACGGAATAAAACTCCAGCTTTTTGAGAACAGCATTTATTTTGACGGCGTGGGTGGCGAATGGGCCTTGCTGGACGATCTTGACCTGGGGCAGTCAGACACAATGAAAAATTCCATTTATCTGTACAACGGCACACTCATCACCAACGATCATTCAATTACATGTTACAATTTCAACTCGAATTCCAATACGGCCCGGACGCTGTCGCTGGGTAGTTCCGATTTGAATGTGTACAACAGTTGGGTTGTTAACGGCAAAAACCTGACCCTTCTCGAGAGCGATTCGCGTTTACTCATCCAGACCGGTCTTTTCAATCAGAAATTTGCCGGCAAGATTCACTACAACGATGTTATTTTCAAGTCGGAAGAAAGGAGCCAGAAATTATTGGTGACAGGCTCAGACACTGTCGAGTTCCGCAGGCTTATTTTTAACAAAGGTGAACTGTCGGGGGCTGACAGCCATGTTTTGGCCGATGAGGTCCGGTTCACCTCAAGCGGTTCCATCAATAACCAGGATTCAACCGGGATGAATGTTTACTCCATCGGTAAATTGGTTTTCGGGGCCTCGGGAAAGGTATTCGGCAATGATACCATCGGAGAAATACGCTTTGATTCTACCGGACTTATTCAGGGTAACGGCATTTACGGAAAAGTTTATTTCAAGAACGATGGCCAGATTCTGGGCAGCAACCACTTTGGCACGCTGAACCTTTCACCGGCATTTGTTTATGAACTCGAAGGCGGAGAGGTGCAAACCATTACGGGTGACTTCAATATTCGTGGAAACAACTGCGAATCCATCTGGCTGCAGTCAACCAATGCGTTGCAGGCGGAGATCTTCAAAGAAACAGACTCTGTGGTGGGTGATTTTATCGAAATGAGCAACATCAGTGCCAGCGGTAATGCCATTTTCGATGCAGGCTATTTCAGTACTGATATCAACAACTCAAACACCGGCTGGGTGTTTCACCCGAATCCGTTAAAGTATCAACTCGACACTTCTTTAGCCGATGTAAGCGACACGCTCGTTATTTGTGCCGACAACTTCAATGGCGGCCCCGGGGCCACCTACATCTGGCAGAAATATCCAGACGGCGATACGGTAAGCACAGATTTCTGTCTGGTACTTCCTCCTTACGAAATGGGTTACTACACCCTGACGGTTAACTACGCCGAAAGTACGGGATGTGTCAGGTACGACACTATGCTGTGGGGCTGTTTTTATTCCTTGCAGATCGATAAATCCGATGCCAGCTGCTACGGCTACAGCGATGGTTCCGTTTATCTTGACATTCAGGAAGGGACAGGCGGCGGACCTTACACGGTGGAATGGTACAAGGACGACGAACTGCTTGGGATCGGGCAAAGTGTTGACAGCCTTCCCGGTGGGATTTATTCCTACTCCGTAACCGACGGTAACGGCTGTACCTCGTTCGGGGACTTGTCAGTGGAAGAACCCGATTCGTTGTCCCTCAACTTTAATGTAGATTACAGTTCCAGCATTGTTGACCTGGAAGTGGAAGGAGGTGTGTCACCCTACATTTATCTTTGGGAAACAGGCTCTGAAGACCAATACACCAGTTTTCAGGATGTAGGCGAGTATACCGTGCTTGTTACCGATGCCAACAATTGTACGAAAAGCGGCAGCGTGTACATTGACAACCGGTTCAATATTTTGGCTCCCACTGCCTTCACGCCAAACGGCGATGGGCTTAACGATTACTTTGACCTTTTTTGGCAGGGC
>JAJRWG010000089.1 GCA_024276895.1 Bacteroidota bacterium | reverse complement strand
TTTTCGGTGTAACCGATAAACACGGGGACGGCTGTCTCAACGGCAGCTATGGAAGCGGGCAGGGTAGAAATCTCCTCGATGTATACCCCTGGGGTTTTTCGTTCTGACATATTTTTAGTTTTTAGATGTGAAATCAGTTTTTTACGATTCCTGCAATTTGTGCATGAATTTGAGGATGATAAATTCGGCGGGCCTGACGGCGGCAACACCGACTTCGATGATCAACCGGCCTTCAAGGATGTCGATGGCGGTCATGGTTTTGCCCAGGCCCACGTTCACGAAGAAAGCGTCTTCAGGTTTGGCGCCTGCCAAGGCACCGTCGCGCCAGAGCCCGGTGAGGAAGTTCTCGATCATGGATTTGAGCTTGGTCCAGGTTTGTGCATCATTGGGCTCAAACACCGAAGGTTCGGTGGCTTTCTGGATGGACTCTTCCATAAAAATGAACAAGCGCCGGACCGGCACGTAACGCCATTCGTTGTCGTTGCCGGCAAGGGTGCGTGCTCCCCAGACCAGGATGCCGCGTTTAGCGAATTTCCTGATCACATTGATCGATTTCCCTGAATCGGCATCCACGTTGAGGCTTTCCTGCCGGGCATCGGTGACCAGCTTCACGGGTTCGTCCACAAGTCGCAGGGAAACGTTTGCCGGCGCTTTCCAGACACCGCGGTCACGATCCACCCGGGCGTAAACACCTGCCATGGCCCCCGAGGGGTAAAGCGTGAGTTTGAACTCTTCGAGTTTTTTGCTGATGCGGCTGTAAAGCAGTTTGTCGGTACTGTCGTTTCCCCCGGAGAAGCCCGAAGACACGACCAGTCCTCCAGTTCCAGACGGGTTGTACACCAGGGAAATGGAATTGCCGAAGTTGCCGGTTGTTTTTGCTGTCAGTGTAACGGTTCTGCCGGCAGTACTTACTGTTACAATATCGTCCAGTGTGCCAGCTCCGATGGCGGCGGTGATCTGACCGGCAAGGTCGTTGGCTTTGTCGTTTCGTGTTCCGCTTGCACTGATGGTGAACGAAACGCCGTCAAGCACCACCATATCGCCGGGTGAGTTGGTGTTGTTTTGCACCTCGATGGTGCCAGTGGCTGCAGTGGCCGTCATCAAGTCGTTGATGAGGTAGTTCAGTTTCCGGCCGTCAAAAAAACCGTTGCCTGCCCCGCCGCGGTTGTCGGTGACGGACACGCCGGCATCGGCATAGTTGTATTTCAGGCCTGTTTTCAACGAAGGGTAGTAGGCTGCTCCGTATTTCAGGTTGTCGGAACCCACCGTGCTTCTGAAGTTGTTTCCGTCATTGTAAACCGTTTAGGACAAATCGGTGTAAGCATCCATGATGGCAAAGCGGTCCTGCAGCTTGTTGCACTGTGTGAGCATGGCATCGTTGATGTTTTTCCGTCCGGAAGTATCCAGCCAGATGGCTTCAGGTACCAGCAGCAGGGTAATTTCGTCGATGGTTTCGCAGGCTTTCAGTCCGTCCGTCAGTTCTGTCTCGTCGATGTTTGCCGTTGTCGGGTCGGGGCTGGAATAATTGCCTGCCGAGATCACGTAGCACGGCCCGCCTCCATTTTCGAAATACATCTTCAGGTGGTAGTAAAGCAGGTAGGGCGACAATCCTGGAGCATTGGCGGCAACGGCAATCTGCGGATCCGTTTCGCCGGCCAAGGGGTCGCTGATGGTCACGTCGAAAACCTCGCTGAAGGCTCCGCCAAAGATCTGCTCGAATTCAAGCAGCGATTCGATCCGTACGGGCGTGTTGTGGTCAAGTGTTTTGCCATCCACCAGGGCCTTTTGACTGGTGTAGCCGACAAAACCCGGAATGGCCGTTGCCACTGATGCGACCGAGGCAGGCAGAGTCGATATCTCTTTGATATAAACCCCCGGAGTTTTAAAATTTGCCATAGTTCTATTTTTAAGTTCAGATAAAAACAAATATTTCAGATTCCAGCTTCCCCGTGTCTTCCTTCACCAGGCCGTTGTGACGCGGGTTGGGAAGGTTTTGAATCAGTATCACCTCAACGGGGTCGAGGGGGTCGCTGGAGATTTTTTTCAGTTGCAGGCCAAATTTGGGCTGTTCGTAAAAAGGTATGGCTTTCGCTGCTTCCGACTTGAAGATGACGGTGTCCAGCCCGTTGATGCTGACATCGTCGTTGGGTTCGGTACCAATGCGGGTGAAAACATATGGCGGGGCATAGGGCAGCTCCGGATCGGACGGGGCTTTATCTTCGATGGATAGCCTGAACGCGTCAAAGTCGGTGGTTTTGTTTTTGTCAACGATGAAATATTTCCAGACCGTTGACTTTCGTTTGAGGCGCAGGGCAAACGCCCAGGTTTTTTGGTACATCCTGTTGGTTGCCGCATCGAAAGCGATGCTGACAATGCCTGTTGTGTTTTGCCCGGCCAGTGTGTCATCCATGTAAAAAACCGTCGTGCTGAGCACCGATGAATCGGAAGGATTTTTAACGGTGAGGGTGTATTTTCCGGTCTTCCGGCCCCGAAGGTCAATCGACAACCGGTAAGTGTCGTCTTCGGCTTTTGAGACGGTTTCGTTCAGCAGTGTCGTGCCGTCTTCATCGTTCAGGGTCAGCAGGACGTCGCCGGAAGGGGGCGGGGGCGAACTAACCTTAAATTCGTAGGTAAACAGGCTTCCCGAAAGGAAGTCAAGAAGTTCAAAAGCGAGGTCTTCGGGAGCGTCAGGATCATCGGATGCAGCGGCAGGGTCGTTTTTAAAGTAAAGGACATTGCCGGATTTGAATTTCTTAGACGGCGACTGGTTGAAGTCGGTGATGTTGAGCAATTCCCTGAGGCGGTCGGTTTCGAGGGTGAAAACCAGTTTCGCCACCGGTCCCGCGTTTACAAAAGGTGTTGTTTCATCGTCGAGGGTGCGGTACAAAACGGTAACACCGCCGGGGATTTTCCTGAAAAGCATGCGGCTGTCGCGCAGTAGTTCGGAGCTTTGTTCAGTGGGCTTCAGGTAAATATTCTTTGCCTTACCGTCTTTGTAGTAGTCGTGGAAAACAGTGAGGTTGAACAATCTGTTGTATAAAATATTCACACTCATTTGCCTCCGGATTTGATTTTGATCTTTTCGATGGGTAAGGCGGTGTCGCGAAGTGCTTTCTCCTGAATACTGATCATGCGTACCTTGTACAAGACCGATGGCAGGTAGGGCGTTCCCAAAACACTCCAGAAATTGTTCAACTGCTCGAAATTGAAAGAGTAAAGCTCGACAACGAGTTTTTCGATATCCGAATCAAGGTCAGCAAGCGCGGGAGAATTGTCTTTGGTGAATACACTTCTCGCCTGAAAAAAAGAAATGACGTGGGACAATTGTTTCAGGCCTTCCAGGTAATCTATTGAAGAGCCGCTGGCCACGGCATCCTGGTAATTGGCCGAAATGAGTACGTAAAGGTTCAGTTTCAGTTCGGGATTCATGTGTGAGGTCGTCCCGTCGGTATTGGTAAAGGAAGTGCGCTGCTCTTTTAAGACCCTTTCTTCTTCAATGTTGATAAGGGAAATGCCCAAGTGGTTGTCGGGGATTCCAACGCCGGTATCCGAGCCGGACCGGATGGCTACGTTGCTCAGCACGATCCTGGTGGATTCCGGATCGTTACTTTTGATTTTTAAGTACTCGTTCAGTTCACCAGTGAGAAAACTTAGTGCGTCATGGATCATAATTTAGTTCTTGGCTGAAGCTAGTCGTGTCAGCGCCCGGTAAAAGTTCAGCAATTAAAAAAAGAAGTTACTAAAAACAATCGATGGTTTGGTCATCGTAGTAAAAACAGTGTCAACTTACATTTATCAGTCGTTAGAAGATTCAAGAAAAAAAACAAATAATGAAAAGGTGGGTTTTCATCATTTTTGCTTCTTTGCTTGTCGGAGCAAATATAGTGAAATAAAAGGGCGGATGCAAGTTTTTTTGTTAACCGGCTGTTAAGAATTCTGTCACGGGCGGGTTGGTGGAAACAAGCTGCCTGACAGGTAGCCGGTTACTGTTGCAATGATCGAAACCATTCTCGCGTGGGAAAATGATGATTAGCCCGGAGTGATTTATTTTTTTTAAACCAGCCCTTTTTGGCGCAGGTAGGTTTCCATTTCCTTCTGCAGTTTTTCGGCGCTTGCCGTTGCTTTTTGCGCAAAATCGGCCCCTGCCGAGGCGTAAATAATTCCCCGCGAGGAATTCACCAGCAAACCACAGCGGTCATTCATGCCGTAGCGGGCGACTTCCCCGAGGCTGCCGCCCTGGGCGCCGATGCCGGGCACCAACAGAAAACTGTCGGGGGCGATCTCCCTGACTCTTTTCAGGGCTTCGGCCCTGGTGGCGCCCACCACGAACATCACCTGGTCGGTGCTTCCCCAGTTTTGGGCTGTTTTCAGGACGCTTTCGAAAAGATTCAGCCCGGTTTCACGGTCGGTGAGGTATTGAAAATCGGATGCGCTTTTGTTGGAAGTCAGGGCGAGCACAACGGCCCATTTTCCCTGGTAAGCCAGGAAGGGCGAAACCGTGTCCAGTCCCATGTAGGGCGACAGGGTTACGGCGTCAAAGTCGTAGGTTTGGAAAAAGGTTTTGGCATACATGGCCGAGGTGTTGCCGATGTCGCCCCTTTTGGCGTCGGCGATCAGGAAAATGCCGGTGTCAGTCTTCCGGATGGATTCAACCGTTTTGGCAAGGCTTTCCCAGCCTTCGGGACCGGCAACTTCGTAAAAAGCAAGGTTGGGCTTGTAGGCTACGGCCAGGTGGTGGGTGGCGTCAACAATGGCTTTGTTGAAGGCGAAAACGGGGTCTTCTTCCGCGAGCAGGTGTGCGGGTAATTTATAGATGTCGGTGTCCAGACCAATGCAGAGGAAGGATTTCTTTTTGCGGATTTGCTGGAAAAGGGCTTCGCGGTTCATGGGGGATTCCAGATTTTTTAATTTCTAATCATCTAATTTCTAATTGACCTAAATAAATCCTAAACAGTAATTTCCAAACATCAAGTATTGAATCGTTTCGGATTTGGTCATTTTTAATTATTTAGTGCAATTCGACATTAGGTTAATTGGTCCTTTTAGTCGTCAGACCACTGTAAAATTATTTTCCCTTAAACGGTTGGTTTTGCTTTCAGTGGTCAGACGACTTATTTTCTAACTTTCAAACTCTGCTTTCAGTCGTTCGGCGTTTTCGGCCAGTTGGAGTTTTTCGATAATCTCGCGGATATCGCCGTCGATGATGGCCGTCAGGTTGTAAAGCGTCAGGTTGATGCGGTGATCGGTAACCCGTCCCTGTGGCCAGTTGTAGGTTCTTATCTTGGCCGAGCGGTCGCCGGTGGAGACCATCGTTTTGCGTTTGCTCGACATTTCCTCCAGGTACTTGGCGTGCTCCCTCTCGTAAAGCCGGGTGCGCAATACCTTCATGGCCTTGGCCAGGTTTTTTATCTGTGATTTTTCATCCTGGCAACTGACTACGATACCGGAGGGGATGTGGGTCAGCCGGATGGCCGAGTAGGTGGTGTTCACCGACTGTCCGCCGGGGCCGCTGGAGCAGAAAGTGTCCTTGCGGATGTCTTTTTCATTCAGTTCCACGTCGAATTCGTCAGCTTCTGGCAGCACCACCACCGAAGCGGCCGAG
>JAJRWG010000088.1 GCA_024276895.1 Bacteroidota bacterium | reverse complement strand
GGGGGGGTGAGCATGATGCGCTTAGTGGGCTTTGATTTAATGAGTTTTCCAACCCGCTGAGAATAAAACTACTCAGCGGGTTTATAAAACTACTCAACGGGTTTATAAAACTGCTCAGCGGGATTGATCCGCTAAACCGTTCCGGTTTGTGCGGCATTTAGGAAATCCGTCCGTAGTGCTCTTTGTTTTTGCTGATCCTGAGGAGCTGTTGTCTGAGCAGGCTGTTGCCGGGGTGAGTCAGGTGCGGATCGGTGGCAAGGATTTCTTCCGCGATGCGGCGGGTGGCGGCGATCAATTCACCATCCTTTGCCAGGTTGGCGATTCTGAAATCCAGCATGCCCGACTGGCGGGTTCCCCGGATGTCGCCCGGGCCGCGCAGTTGCAGGTCGGCTTCCGAGATTTCAAAACCATCGTTGGATTTCACCATGATCTCCAGCCGCTTCCTGCCCTCGTTGGAGAGTCTGTCGCCCGACATGAGGATGCAATACGATTGCTCGGCCCCGCGCCCGACACGCCCCCGCAACTGGTGCAGTTGAGAAAGCCCGAAACGTTCGGCATTTTCGATGATCATCACCGAAGCGTTGGGCACGTCAACACCAACTTCGATGACGGTGGTGGAAACCATGATGTCGGTCTTGCCTTCCACAAAGCGTTTCATCTCGTATTCTTTTTCTTCGGCTTTCATCCTGCCATGCAGCACGCTCACCAGGTATTGGGGCAGCGGAAACTCGCGGACAATGTTCTCGTACCCGTCCATCAGGTTTTTCAGATCCAGTTTTTCCGATTAGCTGATCAGGGGATAGACCACGTAAATCTGGCGGCCCTGCCTGATCTGCTCGCGCATGAAACCGATCAGTCTGAGGCGTTTCGATTCGAAGTAATGTACTGTTTTGACCGGTTTTCTTCCCGGCGGCATTTCATCGATGACGGAAACGTCGAGGTTGCCGTAAAGGGTCATGGCCAGGGTGCGCGGGATGGGTGTAGCCGTCATGACCAGCACGTGCGGCGGAACCTTGTTCTTTTTCCACAGCTTCGCCCGCTGTGCCACCCCGAAACGGTGCTGCTCGTCAATCACCACGAATCCCAGCTTGTGAAAACGCACGGTGTCTTCGATGAGTGCGTGGGTGCCGATCAGGATTTGAAGACTGCCTTCCTCAAGCCCGGCGTGAATGATCTTGCGCCTGGATTGTTTTGTGGAGCCGGTGAGCAGGGCAAGCCGGATATCCGTTTTGCCGAGCAAGGCAGAAATGCTGTTGAAATGCTGGTTTGCCAGGATTTCGGTGGGCGCCATCAGGCAGCACTGGTAGCCGTTGTCGAGGGCAATGAGCATACTCATCAGCGCCACGAGGGTTTTGCCACTGCCCACGTCACCCTGGAGCAGCCTGTTCATTTGCTTGCCCGATTTCAGATCGGCCCTGATCTCTTTGATCACCCGTTTTTGGGCATTGGTCAGTTGAAAGGGGAGGTGGTTGGCGTAAAAATCGTTCAGGTAGTTGCCCACTTTGGTAAAAATAAGTCCGGGAATTTTTTCCTGCAGTTCGATTTTCTGCCTTAGGATTTGCAGTTGCAGGAAGAGCAGTTCTTCAAACTTGAGCCGGCGTGTGGCTTTTTCGATAAGGGACGGAGATTCCGGGAAATGGATATTCAGCAGTGCACTTTTTCTGTCCAGAAGCTTGTAGCGTTTAACAAGTTCTGCCGGCAGCGTTTCGCGGATGTTTTCCGCTGTCCGGATGAGCAGCCTGCGCATCAGTTTGCTGATACCCCGGCTGCCCAGCCCGTGGTTTTTGAGGGTCTCGTTTGAACTGTAAACACCTTCGAGCCGTTGTCCGGCAACTTCGGCCGTCCCGGGGACGAATTCCTCAAGCTCGGGGTGTACAAAATTGAAGCGGTTTTTGAAAACGGAGGGTTTCCCGAAAAGAATGTATTCCTTGTCGTGTGAAAAGGCCTTCTTGATCCAGGTGAGACCGCGGAACCAAACCAGTCCGATGCTGCCCGTGTCGTCGGTAAACTTTGCCGTAATATACCTGACTCGTTTGTCCCCAACAGGGGTAAGGTTCGAAATCCGTCCTTTCAACTGAAACCAGGTGGAGTCGGTTGTGACTTCGGAGACCTTGTAAATACGGCTTTTGTCGATGTAGCGAAAGGGGAAACAATACAGCAGGTCTTCAAAAGTAACCACATTCAGTTCCTTTTTCAGGACTTCTGCCTTTTTGGGACCAACGCCTTTGAGGTAAACAATCTGTGTTTCGAAGATGTCTTGCATACTTACGGGATGAATTGACAAAGTTAACAACTCATTTAAACCTGTTGCGGTTCGCTGACATTAATCAGTATGCAGAATCATATTTTCACCAGAAGAAAGCAAAAAAAAACTCCCCGTCGCAACAGGGAGTTTCAAATGATTTTTTTGGTATTGTATTAATATTCCCAGAGGTTGTTCTCGAACTGGAACATGCTTTTTTTGATTCTTTCCGATTCCAGTAAGGCATCCACGCCGGTTGCGTATTGCGAAATACGGCGGTCGAAGACGTTTTCTTCCTTGTAGATGTAGCTGTCGAACAAGCGTTTCCAGAAGACTTCATCGTAGGTGAGGCGTGCGGCTGAATTCTTCTCGTTGAACACCAGTGCCTGAGCCAGCACATCCCTTGCTTCGGCGTAGGAAAGCCAGAACAGGGGTTCGGTAATTTCTTCACCGTTTCTTTCCTTGATCATTACCGGGCAAATGGCCTGGATGCGCACCATCATTTGTGAACGCTGGCTGTCGAAATACCAGTCTTCCTTAATCCTGAGACGCATGACCTTCGTGGGGTCAAACTCGGTGTAGATCACCGTGTCGTACTCTTCGTAAGGAGGTGTTGACCGCCTCATGATTTTGGGGATGGAGTCGGTTTGCCTGCCAATTACTTCGCTGTAAGTAATGGGTACCAACAGCTCATCGGTATTGGAAATGTCATAGGCCGTTATCTGTCCTTCCTTCAGGGCATCGAGAATGGTGACGATAAACGACTTCCAGTTGGCTTGCGTTTCAAGCGGAAAGTAGAATTTCTGATTGAATTTCTGCCTGAAGTCAATTTCTCTCCAGATTCTTTTCGACCACATGACGTCGGCTTTGCGGATAACAGGAAACGGTACCGGCTTGCGGTTGGCATCGATCTGTTCATCAAAAAGCCCGTCAACAGGTGCCTCGTCGATAATCTGCGCCTTGAGGTCTGCAGTCATCAGCATTGCGAGTGCAAGTATTGCCAGAAACAACTTTTTCATGCTCATATTTTTTTAGATTACTTAATTTCCAGGTTGACGGGGTTCAGCACCCTGATGGTGCCGTCCGGACCTTTGGCCTGAATGTTTTCAAAAAAGAATTTTTGCTTTCTTTTCGCATTACGGATGATGGTGTTGATCTCGCCCGTGAAACGGTTTCCGCGAACGTTCTTCGGCAACCAGTCGCCGTTGACGATGGTGGCAAAGGTGTACGAGGTAACTTCAAAGTAAAGGTCAAATTCAAAATCTTTCATGTTGGGGATGATGGCGCCCGCGGCAAGCAGGGTGTTCTTGTCCATCTTACCGCCTGTCTGGCCGGCAATTTCAGCCGTCGGGTCGGGAACACGCTTGATGCGGAACTCTTTTTTCCCCAGCGAGATCTCCCGGTCAAGGATTTTAGCCGTCGAGGTTACGTACACCTTGCTGACCCCTTTGGGCTTTTTGCTGATCTTGACAATCCATGTACCGTCCTTCTGCTTTTTCAGCGTACCCAGACTGATGGAGGGTTTGAGGTCTTTGTCGGCGATACCGGGCGAAGAAATGGCCACAGGGTTGTCAACACCAATGTAAAAGACGTTCATCTTCAGCGGGGCAACGATCAGGGCCGGCGGTGCAACAATGTATGCACCCGAAAAAGGATAACTTACTTTCTGATGGGTTGCAGGGTCCATCATTTCAATCTGGCCGGCGTACTTTTGCAAGCCCTCGGTGTTGGCATGGAATTCCAGTTTAACAACACCTTCGTCACCGGTAATGGTTTGTGCACGGCCGATGTTTTTTTCAGTCAGTTTATCAACACCTTTCAAAACACGCACATCGGGCTTGGTCTTGGAATCGTAAGCTGCCACCAGAATTTCGGCCTCGTACTTTTGTCCTTTCAGCACGTAGGTGCTTCGGGGAATGACTTTTGCCGTAACGTGGTCGAACTTAAAGTCTTTTTCCGAAACGGAGCCGTACAAAAAGTTGATGGCGTTGTATTCTGCCGATTTAATTTCGCCAATAATTTTATTCAGGATGGTGATGTCGGCGGCAAGTATGGTGTGATAAAAGTTGTGCTGCTCCCAGTTTTGCCCCTGACCGTCCGCATCGTGATAATGCCGTTCGTTCGTAATCAAGCCAATCTTCGTGTCGGTTTCCGGCAGATTCATGGTTTTGAGTATGGTTGTTCTGAAATCTTTCATTTTTTTGCTCAAAACAAAAGCTTCGCCTTTTCCGTTGTCGCGAACAAGGTAAAATGTGGTTGCATCATACTTGTCTTTGGTGGGTACTTCACTCAACATGAGCACCTTTTTGGCTTTGTTGTTAATAACGGTATCCTTATAATACAAGTTGAGAACTTCCTCTTCTGATTTCCTGTCGGCTACCTTCACCAGATCAAGCTTGAGTTGTTCAATGTATTCGATCAGTGCTTCCGATTGATTCTTAATGGTTTGTGCTTGTTTCCAGTAAGGTTCAACCTTCTCCTTATTCATTTCGTACTGCTGGTCAAATTTTGCATACCTTCCTTCAATACGTGCAGAAAGGCTTTCGTTGGTGCTTTCCATGGATTCGTTTACCACCAGGAAAGCATCAAGTATTTGTTTAGAAACGTTCAGTGCGAGCAGAGCAGTGAGCACCAGGTACATCATGGCAATCATTTTCTGCCGCGGGGTTTCTTTATATCCGGCCATTTTTTTATCGTTTTAGTTTATGGAAAAATTTGATAAATCAAAAAGTGAATTAGCCATTCACATTCATGGCAGTAAGCATGTTGCCATAAACTTTGTTCAACGATGACATACGGTTTGTTAAGGTGGCCATTTGATCTGAGAATTCGGTCGTGGACTCGGTTGATTTTTCGAGCCTGTCGAGGAATTCGGTCATTGTACTTTGCAGTTTTTCAGTTGACTCAACTGCTTTGTTTGTACCCTGCAACTGGATTTCGTAGATGGTGTTCAAAGCAGCCAGGTTTTCCGAAATCTTACGCAGTTGTTCGTTATAGGCATCGCCTTCTACTGCTGTGAA
Organism: Bacteroidota bacterium; assembly: GCA_024276895.1. Lineage (GTDB taxonomy): Bacteria > Bacteroidota > Bacteroidia > Bacteroidales > F082 > B6-G9. The sequence goes on along the minus strand of JAJRWG010000088.1, from coordinate 6,527 downwards.
GTCGAGTGCAGCAACCGATTTGCTGAGAATCTCGGCTGATCTGGCATAACTTTCTGCCAGGCTTTGAGCCGAAGCGGTAGCTTGTTGTACGGTATTTGCAAAATCAGTGGTTGAGCTTAATTCCCCTTTCAGGATTTCGGCGGCTTCCAGGTAGGCGTTTGATAAGGACTTTGCTCCATCGGCTACGCTCATCAGGCTTTCGCCGTAAACGCTTGTTGCATCAACATCTTTTGCAACCACTTCGCCAAACTCTTTGGCTGATTCGGCAGCCGATTGCAGGTTGTTTGTAAATTCATTTGTAGCTACTGCCGCATCCGACAAATCAGTAAGCTTAACAACGTTATCAGACATTTTTTCAAGTCCGTCACCCAGTCTGCCAATGGTTTCGTTGTCAATTTGCGCTTTTTCCAGCATCTCGTCAAGACGCTGGGTAGGTGATTTTCTTTCGTTCAGTTCGCCACCTTTAACCCCATGGTACATGCCGGCAAGTTCAGGATAAACCAAACTCCAGTCAGGCTCAACGTGCGGTGGTTCCCAGGCGGAGAAAAAGAATATAAATGCTTCCGTTCCCAAACCGATAATCAGCATAATGTCTGCACCGGGATAGTGATTGATTTTAAACAATGCACCAATCAATACTACTGATGCACCCAAGCCATAGACTTTGGCCATGAAATTTCTGTAACGTCGCGTTCTTGTAAAACTGAATAAGCTCATGATTAATTATTTGTTGATTTTTTAAATGGTTGATTCTTTTTTTTAATTGTAAACCCTCGATGCTTTGTTGGGGTTGTCGCCTTTGTTACGGCCCAGGTATGGTTGTATTGTACGGAAGCCAATATAGGATTTTGCAGTGTCTTCGTATTCATAGGTGCGCGTGGTAACCTGCAGGAAATGTGCAATATCTTTCCACGAACCGCCCCGGACGACTTTCCGTTTCATTACCGGAGGATCGTCTTCTTTGGCGCTGTAGGTGTAATTGGGGTTCATGTCCCAGGTAAAGTTATAGGAGGAAGGATCGAAAGCGCTGTTTGTCCATTCCGAAACATTTCCGGCCATGTCGTACAATCCCCAGTCGTTAGGAGGATAGTGTGCGACAATTAAAGTACGGATGCCACCGTCAGCAAGGTAATTTCCCCTGAGCGGTTTGAAGTTGGCCAGGAAACATCCTTTTTCGTTCCGTGTGTAAGGTCCGCCCCAGGGATAAGGGTTAAGCGCATAGCCCCCGCGAGCAGCCCATTCCCATTCGGCTTCGGTGGGCAGACGGAACTCCGAAAGGGCTACTTCGCCTTTTTTGGAGCCGATATGGCTGTTCAGGAATTCGGTTCTCCAAACACAGAAGGCCCTTGCCTGTTTCCAGTTCACACCGACAACAGGATAATGGTCGTAAGCCGGATGCCAGAAATACTTTTCGGTGAGGGGGTCATTAAAGGAATAAGTGTAATCGTGAATCCAGGCTAATGTGTCGGGATAAACGCCGATGGTTTCGTTGCGGACGTACACCGAGCGGTCGCGCAGACCCTGCGGACGGTTTGCAAGACCGGCATTCCTGTAGTCACCGGATTCGGAAAAATCTTTCTTGGCCGCAGCGTGCAGGTCAACCCAGTAGTAAGAATACATCAGCTTGCGGGTGTCAATTTCTTTCCTACGGAAATATCTTTCATTCTCGGGGAGGTACATGTCTTCCAACTGGTCCCGAACGTCCTGGTCTTCACTGTTCCAGTCGATGTCGGTTTCCCAGTTCAAATAAGGCGGGTCGTACACTTCGCCGGTTTTTTCGTTTTCTTCAATGAGGTATTCCTCCGGATTTACTTCACCAAGCATGCGCCTTGCGATGGAATCCCGTACCCAGAAAACAAACTGTCTGTATTCGTCATTGGTGATCTCGGTTTCATCCATAAAAAAGGCCGAAACTGAAATAGTTTTCGGCTGAACAAGATAGCTGTTGGTAATATCTTCATCGGCTGCCCCCATGGTAAAACTTCCCTGCGGAATAAATACCATCCCATAGGGATCAGGTTGATAAAATGGTTTGGATTTTCTGCGTGTACCTACCAATTCGCCATTACCTGAGTTGGAGCAGCTTGCCAAAAAGCCGACCACAGACAAATATAAAATCAGTCTTTTCATCTCTAATGTTTTGATTTATTGCGTTTAACCTTCTTTTCAACGTGTTTTGAGAGCCCCAAAATTAAAAAAATATAATCACTTGTTGTGTTTTGAGACAATTTAATTTGTGCTTGCTTATAAGTATCTCGTGTTTTTATAACTGGTTCTTGAACGGTCGCCTTTGATTTTAAAACAATAACCTAAACTTACTTCATGACTTCCCGGCACACTCAATCCCATCAGGTTGATGTCATAGGAATAACCGATGCGGAACTCCTTGTAATTTACTCCCACAATCACCCCGATGGATTCAAGGATTCCCAGGCGGGCATTCAGACCTCCCCAGAACTTGTCATTGTATGTAACGATGGCTGATAAATTATATTGTGCGGTTGCTGCATCAGCCAAAATCATCACCGATGGCTCAATTTCAAAAATGGGATTGGCCAGCACAAAAGTGTAAGCGCCAACCAGTGTGTAGGTTCTGTCATTCTTTACACCTTTGTCCTCGCCGCTGGGATCCAATTTTTTGTAAGTACTTTCGAGCAGGTTGTTCACGGAAAGACCGACATAATACCTGTCCGGGTTCATCAGGAAAAGGCCAAAATTGGCATCGGCACGTAAATCGCCCTGCTGACTGGTGATCAGTGCATTGTCTCCGGGGGTGACCGGATCGAATTTGGAGCCGTCAAAATTCCGGTTTATTAAATTGACCCCGGCGCCGATGCCGAGTGTTCCGAACGACAGTCTTGTCTGAAAGGAATAAGAGAACTGCAGTCCGATGTCTTTCCACAGGCCATCCGCCAGATTATCCTGCATAATAGTGGCGCCAACCCCGCCGTGCAACACCTTGACGGGCGAATCGATTGAAAGCAGGTAAACCTGTGGGCTGACATTGTCACCCCTTTGGGTATCGGTAAATCCAGCCCACTGCTGCCGCATTTGCCCGGTGATGCAAATGCCCCGGTTCAGGCCGGCATAAGCAGGATTTGAGTACAGCAAGGTGCTCTGATACTGCGTGAATACCGACATTTGTTGTGCCGAAAGTGCAAGCGTCAGTAAACTGGCAACCAGAAATAATATGTACCGTAACAGGTTTCTCAATGGCGTGTTAATTACAGGCGAAAGTATAAATTTTATTTCTATCAACTGTTTTCTTATTCAATTTGTTGCCCCGGGCAGAATTTCTTTTTCCCCAATCGGGTAAGCTGTCAGGAAATATCAGTTCAGCGTGTATTTTTCAATCTCAAAATAAGCAGGTCCGGCAGGCCGGAGCTTGCTTTCGAATAAAATGATCTCGTTAATTTCAGATTTCTGGACAAAAACCTCACGAAAAGAAGCAATTGCCTCCTGAAACTCACGTTTATTCCTCACACTCCTCATCCTGCCTATGGTAAGGTGGGGAACAAAATTTTGCCGGTCTGCCGGAAAGCCGATGCTGCCGAGCGCTGCTGTTATTTCGTTTGTAAGTGCTATGAGTTGTTTGTTTTCTTCAATGCCAAACCAGATTACTCGTGGTTTGTAGCTGCTTCCAAAAATAGCAATATTTTGTAATATAATTGTGAACGGTGTAAAATTAATTACAATATTATTTACGGAGCGATTGACAGCATCAATTTTTTCGACGGATATTTCGCCGAAAAATTTCAATGTGATGTGTAAATGTCCCGGACTGACCCACCTTATTTTTTCGTGTCGCAGACGGTTTTGTAAATCGGTGTAAATCGACAAAAAGCGCTGATCCGGCTGAATGCGAATGGCAAGAAAAAGACGTTTGGTTCCTGAAATTTCCATGCAAAGCGGTGGGATGATCCGGGTTTTAGGTTTAAAGGCAGCACAAAAAAACGAATAAAACGGGCTAAAAAAGATAACGGCGTTAAAAAAATATTTTTACTTTTGCCGCGCAATTTGGACGACAATCCAAAAAAGCCAAAGCCGGCGGCGGGAGGTGTTCAACAGTATCACGTTTTCGCCCGGGCCTGGGCTTGCAGCGGGGGATTAGCTCAGTTGGCTAGAGCGTTTGACTGGCAGTCAAAAGGTCACCGGTTCGACTCCGGTATTCTCCACGCTGATAATTAAAAGGCTATGCTCTATTTCAGAGTGTAGCCTTTTTTATTTCCACAAAATTTGCACACAAAGGAACCTTTGCAAAACTTCGCCATATTTTTCCAGCCCAAATCCAAGCGAGCCTACCGGCGCGTGCCGGTACCGTCTTGAAGGTTAGGAGGTGCTCCTGTTATTGATAAGAACACCACCGGCATATTTGTGTTGCATAATGATACAAAGGAAAATAGTTGACATGAACAGCGGCAACATCAAGGAAAATACAGGGATTTTTTTTACTTTTGTAAAAACAGGACGATGGGTAAAACCGGATTTGTTTATTGGCAGGACGAAGACAAGTGGAACCATTCCGAATTTACGGAAAGCCTGAAGATGCCATTTTATTTCAGCTAAAAATGGCAGTTGACAAGAATAAATACATTTGTCTCATGAGAAAAATAGTCATTCTCGCTTTTTTGTTGTTTGCCGGCTTGCATGCAACGCTGGCCCAGAAGCAAAAGCTTGTTTCAGGAAAAAGCAAGCCTGTACGCATTGTTTTAAACCCGGAGTTTAAAAGGGGGATGCCACCCAATTTATATATTGATATGACTTACGAAGACGGAAACAAAAACGGTATTCTGGAACCCAATGAAGTATTTGTTCTGAAACTAACCATTACCAACAAAGGCAAAGGCCCTGCACAAGGTCTGTTGGTACAGGTAAAAGACAATATTTACGATCCGGAGTTTTATATTCAGGACGGACAGAAAATACCTTTTTTGTATCCCGGGCAAAGCACCGAGGTGAAACCCGATCTTGACAGACTGAACAAATAAAAAGTAGCCCGGTTTGTGATCTCATCCGATAAAATCACGGCCAACATCGGGAATGTGATTGACATCAAACAGGTTCCTCCATCGCAAATGCACCGACCCAATTCGGTGGCCGTGGTTATCGGGGTTGAAAAGTATAAATATTTTGCCCCGGCACCTTATGCGGCCAACGATGCAGAGATCATGAAAAAATATTTTAAAACGGTGCTCGGTGTTGACAAAGTCTTTCTTTATACCAATGATGAAGTTTCCGGCTTCTTTTTCCAGAACATCTTCAATCCCGGATACGGTGAACTGCAAAAAGCCATCGTGAAAGGGAAAACCGATCTCTTTGTTTTTTATTCGGGCCACGGGATGCCCTCTAAAGACGGGAAAAAAGTATATCTGTTCCCGTCGGACGGAAGGATAGAAGCATTGCGGACGCAGGGTTACGACCTCAACACATTTTATAAAAACCTTGAAGCGCTGGGCGCCCGGTCAACCGCTGTTTTCATTGATGCCTGTTTCAGCGGGGTTTCACGCCCGACCGAAACATTGAAAACACAAAATCTCCTGGCCATGAAAGGAGTAGTCATCAAACCCAAAGTAGAATAACCCTGGCATACCAACCCCGGCTTCAGTGTTTTCTCCTCGTCTTCGTTCGATGAAACTTCACTGGGCTTTGACCCCTCTAAAACAGGACTGTTCACCTATTTTGTTTGTGCCGGACTACAGGGAGCTGCTGACTTGAACAAAGATGGAAAGATCACAGCCGGCGAATTGAGTAAATATGTAAAAGAAAACGTAGTGGCTACCTCAAAAAAAATACTCGGTGTGCAAACGCCCGTATTTCACGGAAATGAAGAGGAGGTGCTTACGGAGTATTGATGGAATATCGAATTGAACACCGAATATCGAATTTTGAATGGTTACCCGGTCATTCATAACCGGGAAGTCAAATACAATGAAATGAAAAATCAAATACACATATTCGTCGTACTTTTTCTTGGGCTGGCATTAACTTGACGGGCCCAGCAAGTCGCTGACATTCAGGTCAGGGCAAGTGGCGACAAGATCAAGGTCGGCTACACCCTGTCCGGCTTGAAATATTACCAGGATGTCACGGCCATTGACTTCTACGTAAGCCGCGACGGCGGGCAGACCTTTAAAGGCCCGTTGAAAGAAATCTCAGGCGATACCGGGCCGGGATTGCGAAAGGGAAAATACACGATGGTGTGGGACGTGCTCAAGGAAATGCCATTCACCAGCGAGGAACTGGTGTTTGATGTCCGCCTTACCATTACGGAGAAAGAACGAAAAAAAGCATTCATGGTTTCGCTGGCTGGCAATGCCACCACGCCATTGGGACTACGTATCGGGCAACTGGGAAAGATCGGCTGGTATGCCGAATTCCGGTCGTCGCTTTCGCCCTTTACGACGGTGGAATACACCTATGAAAACCAAACCATTCCCGATTACGACAAGCCAGGATATTACGCGTTTAACGGAAATACGGCAAGCGCTGCCTGGTCGGCCATTGGCGGCATCACCCTGCAGGCCTCG
>JAJRWG010000005.1 GCA_024276895.1 Bacteroidota bacterium | reverse complement strand
GGAGGAACACACGGTTATTTCGTTGGAAGAAGCTGTTGCCCGAAAGCCGCAAATTGCCATTTTCTCGGCAGGCGCTGCAGTGTCGCGTGAATGGGCTCCACGTTTTGCAAAGGCAGGAACAACCGTTATCGACAACTCTTCTGCCTGGCGGATGGACAAAGAAATCCCTTTGGTAGTCCCTGAAGTTAACGGAACCGTCCTGAAAAAAAGCCATAAAATCATTGCCAATCCCAATTGCTCAACCATTCAACTGGTGATGGTTTTGTCGCCCCTGCATGTAAAATACGGCATCCGCAGGGTGGTGGTTTCCACTTATCAGGCGGTGAGTGGCAGCGGTGCCAAAGCCCTCGGCCAACTGGAAAACGAGCGCAAAGGTATTGAAGGCGAAAAGGCCTACCCCCACCCCATCGACCTGAATGTACTGCCCCAGGCCGGCGATTTTGCGGATGATGCTTACACTACTGAAGAAATCAAGCTGGTGAACGAGAGCCGGAAAATCCTGAATGCCGAAATCCGGCTGACGGCGACAGCCGCACGGGTTCCGGTAAAAACAGGCCACTCCGAAGCGGTGAACATCGAATTTGAAAATGATTTTTTGATCGATGAGGTGAAACGGCTGCTGGGCTTTATGCCCGGATTGGTGGTATTCGACCTGCCCGAAGCCGGACTTTACCCGATGCCTGTGCTGGCAGCCGGGAAAGACGAGGTGATGGTGGGGCGCATCCGCAGGGATCTTTCACAGAAAAATTCGCTGAACCTCTGGATCGTTGCCGACAACCTGCGCAAGGGCGCTGCTACCAATGCGGTGCAGATTGCGGAGAGAGTAAGTGCATTGAGTACTTAAAGTGCCTTGAGTTGGGAGTACTTAGAGTACTTGGAGTTTAGAGTACTTGGAGTGCCTGGAGTTGGGAGTACTTGGAGTGCCTGGAGTATTTGGAGTTAATAGTTTTAGCTTTGATACAATGAATAATAGAGAGTTTGGAGAATACCTGGAAACTAGAACCAAGAGATTTGCCAATGAGATAATTCGATTGTCTTCCACGCTACCTAAATCTACAGAATCTCATGTAATAAGAAATCAAATCACGAAATCAGGAACCAGTATCGGAGCCAATTACAGGGAGGCCAACTGATCAAGAAGTAAGGCTGATTTTAAACATAAAATTAAAATCTCTGAAGGTGAAACAAATGAAACTATATACTGGCTGGAAATTATCAAAGAACAAGAATGGGCCAATAAAAAAGTGGTCCTACAATTAATAAAAGAAGCCAATGAATTACTTGCTATTTTTACTTCGATAATTACGAAACTTTAAATACTCAAGGCACTTTAAACTCCAAACTTTAGCCACTTTAAATGAAAATATACAACTGCATCAAAGATTTCAAGCCGGTACCCAATCCGGTAATCACCATCGGCACCTTCGACGGGGTGCACCTTGGACACCAGGCTATTTTCAGGAAGATGAAGGAGGAAGCTGCAAAGATGCATGGCGAAACCGTGGTCATCACGTTTTTTCCCCACCCACGCATCGTTTTGGGCCTGGACAGCAAGGACCTGAAATTCATCAACATCCAGGAGAAAAAAATCAACCGCATCGAAGATGCCGGCATCGACCACCTGGTCATTGTTTCGTTCACCAAACAGTTTTCGGGCATGAGTTCCGAAGATTTCATCCGCGATCTGGTCATCAAAAAAATCAAGCCTGCAAAGATCATCCTGGGTTACGACCACCATTTCGGAAAGAACCGCCGGGGCAACCTGGAGCTGGTCAGCCGCATGGGCAAGCAGTACGGTTTCGAGGTGGAATAAGTGGAAGCCCAACTGGCAGGGGGCACCGTCGTCAGCTCGACAAAAATCCGTGATTTGTTACACAAAGGGCAGGTACGCAAGGCCAACGAATTGCTTGGTTACGAGTACTCCATCACCGGGAAAGTGGTCAGGGGAAAATCCATCGGCCACAGCCTTGGGTTCCCCACGGCAAACATTGAAATTTCCGACGAATACAAGCTCATTGCCGCCGTGGGTGTTTACGCCTGCCGCGTGGAGTGGATGGGAAAGCATTACAAAGGGATGAGCAACATCGGCTTCAGGCCGACCATCGACCACGGCGATCTGACCATCGAAGTCAATATTTTCGACTTCGACCAGGACATTTACGGCGAAGAAATCACCATTTCCTTTGTGGAACGCATGCGCGACGAAAAAAAATTTAAAAGCCTGGAAGCCCTTACGACCCAACTGGTCAAGGACAAGGAGGCTACTTTGAAGATACTTTGATTTGTTTCTGTCTGTGAAATTGAAAAAGCTATCCTTCCAATATCCTGATTAAATCATTGTTAACGTAAAAAACCTGTTTGCCGGATTGCCTGGGACTGAGGATGCCAAGTTTGACAAGATCAGCCATGTAGCGGGTAAGTGTGGTGCGGCTTGTCCGGCCAAGAACTTTACCGGTAGTAAAAGGTTTTTCATTAGGTAGCAAAAACATGTTAATTTTTTCAAATATCTGGACACGTCTTAAAAAACTGTCCAATTTTTGACTATCGGAAAACCAAAGTTTATCTTAATTTTGCCGTTCATCAACCGAAAATCAATTCATTAACCACAAACCCGTTTGAACGGCGCTGGCCGGGACGGGTTTAATTTTAAATACCATGAGAAAAATCATCAGTTTTATCGCTGTTCTGACGCTTATCCTTTCCGTTCACAACAGCGCCAATGCATGCACCAATTACCTGATCACCAAAGGGGCTTCCGTTGACGGCTCCACCATGATCTCTTATGCCGCCGATTCGCACGTGCTTTACGGCGAGCTTTACCACTGGCCGGCCGGAACCTGGCCCGAAGGAACCATGATGGACGTGTACGAGTGGGACACCGGGAAATTCCTCGGGCAAATCGAACAGGCCCCCGTTACCTACAATGTGGTGGGCAACATGAACGAACACCAGGTGGCTATCGGTGAAACCACTTACGGCGGACTGGACACCCTGGCAAAGCAAAGCGGTGCCATCGTTGACTACGGCAGCCTGATCTACATCACCCTGCAAAGGGCAAAATCGGCCAGGGAAGCCATCAAGATCATGCATGAGCTGGTTAGCCGGTACGGTTACTACAGCAGCGGAGAGTCATTCTCCATTTCCGATAAAAACGAAGTCTGGATCATGGACCTGATCGGAAAAGGAGAACTCGGAAAAGGCGCTGTGTGGGTAGCCCGCCTCATTCCTGACGGTTACGTTTCGGGGCACGCCAACCAGGCTCGCATCACCACCTTCCCGCTGGAAAAAGAAAAGAATTCGATCTCGTCCAAAAACATCGACAAAATATTTGATGAAGGGATCGAATGTGTTTATGCCGAAGATGTTATTTCGTTTGCCAAAGAACACGGGCTTTACAAAGGAAAAGATAAAGATTTCTCCTTTTCGGATGTGTACGCTCCCGTTGGATTTGGCGGTGCACGTTTCTGTGAAATCCGGGTCTGGACCATGTTCAACAAGGTTGCACCCGGCATGGACAAGTACTGGGACTACGTGAAAGGCGACATTACCCACCCCAAACCACACAAAAAAGGAGAACCCGTCACCCCCGAAAACTACGCCAGCAACCGCATGCCTTTGTGGGTAAAAGCAGAGAAAAAAGTCAGCGTGCAGGACATGATGGGTTTCATGCGCGACCACCTGGAAGGCACCGAGTTGGACATGAGCCAGGATGTGGGCGCAGGCCCCTTCGGACTGCCTTACCGCTGGCGCCCCCTGACCTGGAAAGTGGATGGCGTGGCCTACTGCAACGAGCGTGCAACAGCCACCCAGCAGACCGGTTTCTCCTTCGTGGCACAGTCGCGCAGCTGGCTACCCGATGCCATTGGGGGCATCATCTGGTGGGGCGTTGACGATGCCTCGGGTACGGTTTACATGCCCATGTACGCCAGCATCACTACCATCCCCCACAACTTTGCCGTGGGCAACGGCGGCATGATGGAATGGTCGGAAACCTCAGGCTTCTGGATCTTCAACCAGGTACAGAATTTTGCCTATACCAGGTACAGCCTGATCCATCCCGACGTGGAAGCCGCCCAGCAAAAACTGGAAAGCGAATTTGTTGACTTTACCCCGGCCGTTGATGCGGGCGCCCTGGCAATGTACGAGCAGGACAAAGACAAAGCCGTGGCCTACCTGACCGACTACTCCAACAGCGCTGCCGAAAAAACTTTCAAAACATGGAAAAACCTTTACGCCCAACTGTTCATGAAATTCATGGACGGCAACGTGAAAACCAAAAAGGAAATTCCCGAGGGTTACAAGTACGTCAACCCCGACCTGAAACAACCCGGCTACAGCCCTGAAAAATACCGCCTCATCATCGAGGAAACCGGAGATAAATTCAAGGTGAAGGGGAGCGCACATTAAACGCTTACAGAAGCGGTTTCTTTAAAAACCGGAAAAGTATTACTCCTTTTTACGGGCGTGACATCAGGTCGCGCCCGTTTTGTTTGCGTATTTTAGCTTTTTAAAAATATGCCCATGAATAAAACAGTTCTTTTTTTGTTTTTATCAGCCCTCTGGCTCCATGCACTCCCCTGCACCAACATCCTGGTGACCAAAGGCGCCTCGGCCGACAGCGCCACCTACCTGGTTTACACCAACGACGGGGAGTGGCTGTACCACCTCGACCGCACCGCGGCAGCAGACCACAAACCCGGCGATTCGCTCACTTACAATAGTCTTTCCGGCAAGGAGTTCCGCATCCATCAGGTGCCACACACCTACGCCATCATCGGTTTTCAGATGAACGAACACCAGTTGGCCATCGGCGAAACCACCTTTGAAGGCAGGGTGGAACTGTGGGACAAAGACCTGCCGCTGAAGTACTGGGACCTGATGCGGCTGGCCCTGCTGCGCGCCAAAACAGCCCGCGAGGCCATCGAGGTCATCACTTCGCTGGTTGAGGTTTACGGTTACGGCAGCGAAGGTGAATCCATTTCCATTGCCGATCCCAACGAGTCCTGGCTGCTTGAGATCATCGGCACGGGCGGGAAAGGGGGTGCCGTCTGGGTTGCCCGCCGCGTACCCGACGGTTACATCACCGCCCACGCCAACCACGCCCGCATCGGGACGTTCCCCACGGATGACCCCGATAACTGCCTGTACGCTGAAAACATCATCGACCTTGCCATTGAAAAAGGTTATTACGATCCGAACTCCGGTGAACCGTTCCGTTTCAACGATGCCTACGACCCGCCTTCGCCGGAGCATCTGAAATACACCGAAACCCGTGTGTGGAGCATCTTCCGGAGGGCGGCACCTTCGCAGGAGTTTTCGCCCGACTACCACCGCGGGAAAGCGGGTGCAAAACCTTACCCACTTTTCATCAGGCCGGACAAAAAACTTGCCCTTCAGGATATTTTCGCACTGGTACGCGACCATTACGAGGGCACAGCTTTCGATATGCGCCAGGACCTTTCTGCGGGCGGCTTCGGCAACCCCAACCGTCCCCGCCCGCTCGACTGGGAAATCGACGGGAAAAAATACAGTTGGGAAAGGCCGGTTTCCACTTACAACACGGCTTTTTCATACGTTGCCCAGATGCGACCTTACCTGCCCGACGAAATCGGGGGCATCGCCTGGTTTGGCGTTGACGACACCTACACCACCTGTTACTTCCCCGTTTATTGCAAGGTGACCGAAATATCGGAGCCCTTCACCAAAGGCGACATCAACCGTTACTCGCGCGAGTCGGCCTGGTGGGCTTTTAACTTTGTTGCCAACTACGCGATGATCCGTTACAGCGATATGGTGAAAGACATCCGCAAACAGCAAAGCCAACTGGAAAACCTGTTCATCGCCCAGCAGGTACTCATCGAAAACGAAGCATTGTTGCTCAGTCGTGAAGAACGCATTCAGTTTTTGACGAACTACTCCTACAACATGGGCAAAATCGTCCATCAAAAATGGGTGGAACTGGGCGATTTTCTGGTTACCAAATACAACGACGGCTACGTAAAAGATTCTGCCGGCCGCGTCCGGTCAAAGCCGTACCCCGAAGCCTGGCTGAAAAAGGCGGTGGAACTGGAACCGGGAAGGTACAACATTGAGGAATAGGCTTTTGGCAGGCGGGAGAAATTCTTCTCAGTAGCCCGTGATTTAAACTCCGGGCTACTGAGAAGACCGGCAAGTTCCGGCACAATACTTGCAAAACAACAAACAAATGAAACGGGCATGATTAACGATATACACACACGGGTATGATTGAAAAAATAAAAATAACTTTCGTGCATTCGTGGCAACTTTAAACATATGAAAAAATATCTATTCCCTTTTCTCGCCCTCCTGCTTTTCAGCCTTGATGCTTTCAGCCAGAAAAACGCCATCAAAGATTACCCCTTGAACAACTACATCGCACCCGAAATTGAGTACCGCTCACTGGATTTGGGCAGCAATTTGCAGATGTTGGGGCTGAGTGACACAACAAATCAAAACCGCAATAGTGTTGGTGCCAACATCGATCTGCATTACTACGATTACTTCAACACGGTCCGTTCGCAAAGTATTTCGGATGCTTTTCTTTACACTTCCTACTCGGGAAACCGGCGCAAAACCGACACCAGCAAATCCGTTCAATCCTCGCTGAACATCAGCTTTGATTACTTTACTGAAACGCGGCTTTACGGGCAAAACGGTAACTTTTGGGGCATGCACGGTTACACATCGTACAGGTACAGGCCGTTATCGGTTAAGGATGACCAGTCCGACAGGAGGTACCGGTCACACAACCTGACCGTCATTCCCTATCTTTCTTTCGGAAAGGGACGGGTCCAGCCCATCCGGAGCGCCCGACAGGCCATGGACATTTTGATTTCGCTTCAAAAATACAACCGGCTGTCGATAAATCCCGGTAAGGAAGCCATCGATTCCCTTGCCCGCGTGGCCAACCGCATCAGGTACAAACGTTTTTTCGACAGGCGTTTTAAACGCATCTACCAGTTGGAGGAACTGGACAAAGCCATCCGAAACATGGAGTTGGTTGACACCCTCGACATGGTTTACTTTGCCAACCTGAGCGACATCTGGGATTTTATCCGGCGTTACAATCGTGGCGCAGGCACACGTACCGAGGGCGGCATCATCCCCATGATTGTCCTTAACAACTCCAAAACAAAAGACATTGACGCCGGTGAAAACGTCTTGCATCAAAATTTCAGATACGGGATTTACGGCTTTGTTTCCTTCAACAGGATGAAGGCCGTGAGCTATGCCTGGCAGTCAGATATCATGGTTGATCTCACTTTCGGCTACACAGATTATTTTAGAAACTACGAGGACGGCAACGGTAGCAGCCGTACAAGAGAAGATGCGCTGAAGGCCATGCTGAACGCCAGCTGGCAGTTCGGTTACTATCCCACCACAAGGACACACCTTGGTTTAACACCCTATACGGCTGTTTCATTCAACAGCGAAACCGATTTCAGCAACAGCAAAATCGGAATGAACACGGGTGTGAACCTGACGGCTTACTACTACATTTCGCCCCGCTTCCGCCTTTCGTTTTATTCAACCCTGTCATATGCCTACCGTTTTGACAATACCGTTCCGGCGCCATTCTGGAACAGTGTTTTGTACAACCGGACCACTGTCGAATTAAGGGGAAAAACCAACGACATGGTGGCTTTCCCCATCAGGGCGGAGGATGATCCCGAATACAGGGTCGTCTATTATTTTGTGTTCTCTCTGAATTACGCTATCTTTTAAGCTGAGAACCTGAAGTGCGGTAATTGCGGGAAGTAATTAACAGCTTATTTCCGGCCGTTTGCTTTTGACCCGATTAAGCATTAGTTTTGTGGAGGCCGGAAACGGTTTTGGAAGTACCAAAACAATCTGTTTCCGGCTTGCCGGTAAAACATGTCCGATGAAACTACGTCAAAATTGCCTGGTTGTTTTCTGTTTCCTGTTCTTTTCGAGTCAGTTACTTACCACCG
>JAJRWG010000087.1 GCA_024276895.1 Bacteroidota bacterium | reverse complement strand
TGAGCCCTCCGCAGGCCTTTGGGAAAAGATCGAAGCCAGACAATTTGCCGGAAAGCGTCGCCGGAAAGCCATCTATCTGTGGACACTGGCCGGTTTGCTGCTGTTGCTCACCAGCGTCACAGGGTGGCTCCTTTTGTCAGATAGCAGCACGCCCACGGAATGGACACCGGAATACATTGCCGGGGATGATGCAACACCACAAAATCAGTCAGCGGAAACAGCCGGTTCCGTTTCACCGGAAAGTGAAATCACACAATCTGCCGCTGCACCGGCAGGAGAAACAGGCAGTAATGCTTCAGCCCTGATTCCGCTATCTGAAAAGCAGGAACCGGTCAAGCCACAGACAACTGTTATGCCGGTGATGCCTGCAACAACCAAAACTGCCGTTTTGCCTGCAATTAACATGACCTCTGTTTTGGTGAAGGAAAAAACAGACCTAAAGGAACTATCGCACCGAAACCTTGATGAGATTGCCCGGATGAAACCCGAAACCATTGACCCGCGTAAAGTTAAAGGGATGGGAGAATACCTTGAAAAAAGAAACAAGTTTCATTTATACACCGGCTTGGGAGCAACGGCAGCCATGGCTTACTACCCATCCACCACGGATCAGTTTACCTGGTCAGCCGACCTGGCAGTGGGGCTGAAAGTGCACAAATTTTATTTTGAAACAGGAGCCGGTTACCAGGATATGCAGGAGCGGGGCATTTACCAGATTGACTTCAGGAGCCGCGACAGCATCGGCTATTTCAACGCGGTTGTTTCCTTTGAAGTTGATCCCGAGAATCCTGACCGGATTACCTACAAAACCAAAAGAACGACGGTTTACGACAGCGTGGAACACTATGTTCTCAGCACACCGTTGTTTAAATATTCCTACATCAACATCCCGCTGAGGATTGGTTACACCTTTTTTGACAAAGGAAAGTTCTCGGTTTCGGCGGAAGCCGGTATTATTTTCAGCAAGAAAATCGGCAGTGAAATTCCTGAAGTAAGTCTCAATAATCCCGAATATGAATTGATTGCCATCACCAACCAGACCCCCGAACGGGTTGACCTGAACCTCCGGTGGCAACTGTCGCTGCGCCTGAATTACCGTTTTGCAAAATCCATGTCGATAGCTGCACAACCCGTATTTACGAAATACCTGAACTCCATTTACGACACCGGAGCGGGCTACCCCGATGTAAAACCCTACACCATGGGGCTGCGGTTCGGACTTTATTTTGATTTTTAACAAGCTGACAATGAAAAAAGAACTGATTACCTTCTTCCTGCTTCTTGCACTGCTTGCCGCCCAAACCCTTCAGGGGCAGCAATGGTACCTTTTTGACGGTTACGTCCTCAGCGAGGAGGAACAGAACCCGGTTGTTAATCATCTGGTCTTTTTGCAAAGCAGCGATTCGATAATGAACAAGATGACCATGACCGATGAAAATGGCTATTATTTCGACTCCTTGTTTATTATGAATGCTGAAGAGGTATCCGTGACCGTTTCAACTTTCGATTGTGAGCAGGAAAAACAATCTTTTACTTACTGGGAACTGGAAACCCTGAACAGCCATGACTTTGAAATATGCCACGACGACACGCCCGAATGCCTTGCCTTTTATTTCTACGAAGTTGATCCTCAGAATCAGCTCTTGCTGCACTTCGAGGACCTTTCGGAAGGTGATATCGACAAATGGACCTGGGATTTTGGTGACGGCACAACTTCGACCGAAGAAAATCCTTCACACCTGTACAGCACCAGCGGCACTTACGAAGTCTGCCTGACTGTGGAAAACACCGAAGAAGAATGTGAAAGCGAGTTTTGCAGCGAGGTGGTTGTGGGACTTTCCGATTGTGAAGCCGATTTCGAATGGGAAGTAACGGATGAAAATCCCCTTAGAGTTGAATTTACCGACCTGTCCTCCGGTGATCTTGTTTTCTGGCAATGGGATTTCGGAGACAGCACCTATGCCTTCGAACAGTCGCCCGTGCATCAGTATGCCGCGCCGGGTGCTTATATGGTGGTCTTGCTTGTGAGCGACTCAAGCGGTTTTTGTTTTGACCAGCGCATGAAAATGGTTGAAGTTTACTGGGACTCGGTGAGTTGTGAAGCCGCCTTCAGTTATGTTCTCGACACACTGAACAATACGCCTAACGTGTATTTGTTTGAAGACGCCTCGGAAGGAACCGGCCTCAACCGGCTGTGGGAATTTGGCGACGGACAGGTATCCACCGAACAGAATCCACAGCATATTTATCAGGAAAGCGGAACCTATGAAGTTTGCCTGACCGTTAGCTCCTCTCCCATTGACGGAAACTGCTTCGACAAGACTTGTGAAACCATCGAAACACCCGGTTATTACAATTTCGGGGGCCAGGTTTTCATTGACGGCTTTACCATCAACATCGACAGCAACGACATGGAGAACGTGGCCACGGCTTATCTTTACAGGAGGTTTGAAAACCAATGGCGTTACATGGACCAGCGTGAGTTCTGGAAGTATGGTTACTACTGGTTTGCCAACAAACCGGAAGGCGAATACCTTATTCGCGTTGATTTGATGGAGGGTTCGCTGGACTACGGCGACTACCTTCCTGCTTATTACGAAAAAGCCATCACCTGGGACTACGCCCAAAGTTTTCACCTTTTCAACGATGAAGAATTTTCCGTGAACATCGACTTAAAAAAACTAATCCCGCTGCAAACGGGTATCGGCGTGCTGTCGGGTTACATTCTTCCAGGCGAAGGTTGTGACGACGGCCAGACGCTGCAACATCAACTGGTGCAGTTGTTTGATGCGAACAATCAGCCGACGGGTTTTACCTACACCGACGAAGCGGGCGAATTCAGTTTTGACGGCCTGGCTTTCGGCAGCTACGGTATCAAAGCGGAACTGACCGGAAAATCATCAGCATTGTTCAACGCTTACCTCGACGCTGCCACCCCCATTCTCACCGAAATCGAACTGACAGCCAGTTGTAACAGCTTTGTGGGGATGGATGAATACCCCTCCTCCGGAAACCTCACCCTCCGCGCTGTTTATCCGGTACCGGCAGACGATTTTATCAAACTGGAGATTTACAGTAGGGAAAACACCCCTTCTACACTGACGGTTTACAACCTGAACGGACAGGTTGTTTTCGGGAAACAGCTTCATCTGAATGCCGGAAACAGGGAGGTTGTTGTCCCGGTAAAACAATTGAAACCGGGTCTTTACCTGATGAAATTATGGACGGATGACGGAAAAAGTATCGTCAGCCGGAAAATATTGATCCAACGTTGACATTTTCAGGCAACCATTTGTTAATTGCTTGTCTTACTTATAGAACAAAACAATTGAAAAGGGCATCATTAAATGTCTAATTAAAACCTTATCCACATGAGAAAATTGATTTTTAGCTTAGTACTCAGTGTAATTACACTGGCCGGGTTCAGCCAGACATACGAAGTAACTGTTCACGGAACAGTTACCGACGATGACAGCGGAAATCCCGTCGAAGGACAGGCCGTCGAGATTATGACCGACAGCATGTCAGGAAACTTTTTTTATTACAACTTGGTTTACACCGACTCCACCGGATATTACCAGGACGCATTTGATGCACCTGAGGGAGAAGACGGGCAACTCAAAATTTCCACCATGAGTTGCGGAGAGCATCTTTCGGAAACGGAAGAATATTCAGAAGACGATTCGGAAGTAGAGGTTGACTTTGAAGTTTGCGGAAACCCCGGTGGCGGTGGCGACGAATGCATCGCCATGTTCAGCCATTTTACTGATGACAATGATTCACTCACCATCCACTTTGAAGATGAATCGTGGGGAGACCCCAATGAGTGGGACTGGGACTTTGGTGACGGTAATTCTTCCGACGAACAGGACCCGGTTCACACCTACGATTCGGTAGGAATGTATTTTGTAAGCCTGACCATCGAAGGCGATGACGATTGTGAAGGCTACATCTAAATGATGGTGATGGTTGGCGACTACGACAGCATTCCACAAGGATGCCATGCGTGGTTCTATGACATGCCTGGCGAGGAGCCTTTTTCGGTGAATTTCTATGACGAATCCTGGGGGAACCCCACGAGCTGGGACTGGGACTTCGGCGATGGCAACACTTCCGATGAGGAAAATCCTTCGCACACCTATGCGAGTGAGGGCGAATACATGGTGACCCTTACCATTTTCAACGACGACAGTTGCACGGCTTCCGTCCAGGAATACATCATGGTAGATTCCATTGGCTGGCCGGGTGACTGCCAGGCACAGTACTTCTACTACCCCGTTTGCGACAGCGGCGATAGCAGGGATGAAGAGCTGAAATACCAGTTCATGGATATTTCTTTCGGCAACCCTACTTCCTGGGAGTGGGATTTCGGCGACGGCGAAACTTCGGACGACCAAAACCCCATCCACGAATTTGAAGAAGAAGGCGAATACGAAGTTTGCCTGACCATCAGTAACCCTGCCGACTCCTGCGAAGATACTTATTGCGAAATGGTGTACGTCTCGCACGACACCATCGGCAACTGCATGGCGTGGTTCGACTACGAAGAGCAAGACAGCCTGACCGTTGACTTTGAAGGCCACCTGATGGGCTCCATGAGCGGGACTTTTACCTGGGATTTTGGTGACAGTACCACAGGTTCCGGACAAATGGTTTCGCACACCTATACTACTGACGGCGTTTACACCGTCACCATGCAGGCAGTGGATTCGGCCATGGGATGCGATGTCGAGTACTCCGGAATGGTTTGGGTTGGCGACAGCATTACCTTTACCATCTTCGGGAATGTATTTGTTGACGACAGTGTAAATGCCGATGTGGCCAGTGTTTACCTGATGACTTTCGACACCATCTGGGGCAACCTGATCAGCGTTGACGAAACGACCATCGACAGCAACGGTTACTACGAGTTTGACGCTTCAATCTTTGACAACTGCATTTATTTCGTCCAGGCAGAGCTGGATTCCACCTCATCCTACTACGGCGATTACGTCCCCACCTACCACGAGGATGCAATTACCTGGCAGGAAGCATGGCCTGTGTTCCCCTTCCCCATGGGATGGAGCTATGACATTTACATGCAGGAAGCACAAGGCATCAACTCGGGTGATGGCAGCATCGGTGGCACGGTTACCGAGCAAGAAGGCCGCGGTTTGCTGAGTGATGTAGAGATACTGCTTCTGGCCGAAGACTACGCACCCATTGCCTATCTGCGCACCGACGAAAACGGCAGCTTCAATTATCCTGAACTGGCATACGGCACCTATGTTGTTTACACGGAAATTGTGGGTATCCAAACCACACCTGCGACAGTGGTGCTGACCGAACAAAATCCGTCGGCACAGTTGAACATCGTTGTAGCCAACGGCGAAGCGATACTTGGTATCGGAGAACACAGCTCGCGCTATATCGATGAGGTAAGTGAGGTCTTCCCCAACCCGGTAACCGAAGATGCTGCCATTGAAATCGGCATGAAAGAAGCCGGTACAGTGGATGTTCGTGTGTCGAACCAGTTCGGACAGGTGATCGTTTCCAGGCAACAGCAGTTGCCATCGGGCAAAAGCACAGTGTCCTTGAAAACGAACGCGCTCCCGCCCGGGATTTACATCCTGAACATTACACCTGCTGACGGCATAGCCAGCGTCCGCAAGTTCGTGAAATTTAGATAACCCTTTTCTGGCTGTTCTGAAAATGCCCTTTCCGCCATGTGTGGAAGGGGCTTTTCAGTTTCGGTCAACGGCTTCGATGCCCTGTCCGAAATAAATGAGGTCGAGCTTCTTCAACAATGCTGAAAATGCTTTCTTTTCCGCCTCTTCCCTGCTCTTCCCAACCCCTTTGACAGCAGGAATATTTTTCGACCAAACGAGGAGATTGTTCTTGACGTCAGAAACATCCAGGGTGCCCGACAAGTACACCGATGTCAGTTTTCCTGCCGTTTCACCGGGTGAGTATTTTAAATTCAGGCCGAAGCGGTAGTCAGTCGCAGGCATCGTGTCGAAAAGGTAAGCCCTGCGCAATAGGTGCTTCTTAAACAGTTTGATGATGTCGTCACAGTCGGCCGCTGCGCAAAAGTTGTCATTGGTAGTAATCGAAAAATCCGGCTTTTGAATGTTGATCGGGATGGATGCGGTTTTCGCAGCTTGTTGGGTGAGGAGTCCTCTGATGAACAGGTCGTCTGTTGCTTTTTGTGCCAAAAAGCTGAGGTCAATTGAGGCTGTCAGCAATTCACTGCTTTTTGTGGAGCGGATTCTCCCCGGGTCGGCAAAAACTTTCCCGTTTTCATCTGAAAAACCAATGTTGTTTGCCAGGTAGCCCCCGCTGTATTTGAAAATCACCCGGATATCCTTTACAGGCTGTTTCCTGTAAGTTACAACAAATTGCAACGATTGTCCCGGGCGTTGCCCGCGTTTGATAAAGATTTCGTCAGTCAGGGGTTTTAAATCCATCTCGGAAATCACCTGGTTAAGCGAAGCAAACAACGAATTTCCAACGTCCACCGGTTGCCCCAAGTATTCGGCAGGGGTTTCTTCGGTCAGGTAAGCTTTAACGGCAGACAAGCCTTGCAGGTAAAAAACAATGGCCTCCCCGGGCTTTTGGTTTTGTTGTGCAGTCTTTCCGGCACTAAGTTTCGCCCTGGCATTTGCGATGGCTTCTTTTTTCCGTTTTTCCTTGACTTCCCGGTACGTATTTTTGCCAATGCGGTACAAAACCCAGTAAGTATCCTCATTTTCATAAAAATCAACGGGTTCAAATCCTTCCAGATAATCGTCCACAATGATCTCGATATGCTGGTTGTAGTAATCGGTTTTTCCGTACTCCGTTTCGATGGTATGCAAAACCGAAGTGGAACTGACCTGCAACGAGACCTCCGCGGCCAGGTCAGCCAGTGCATCCCGGCGCGCACGTTCAATGTATTCGGCAGGGAGTCCCGTTTTTTTTGCTGACCCCACACCAAGGTAATACCCATCAATTTCCGGTTTTTTCCTGAGCCAGCCGGGCTGTGCTTCAAACTCGGCAGCCCGTTTCTGTGCCACGCAGGACGCCAGGGCAACAAGTACACTCAGTAATACAATAATCTTCAGCCTGGCCATTACTCTGGGTTGTAGTAGTCGATTTTTTTCACGATCCTGGTGGCGCTTTCATCCAGCAATTCGTCCAGCAGCATGGACACAGGCTTGAGCCGGCGGTCGGCTTTCAGCAGTTTTCGAAGTGCATTCACATCGCCGTAGTTGTCTTTCACCACATCTTTATCCGAGTCGTACATTTTATTCTTCCAGGTACCGGGCACCAGTTTATTTTTATCTCCGTCGTAGGTCGCATAGTCAACTTTGTCGTAATTGGTCAGTTTTAAAAAGTCATTCACCAGAATCTCGCTGTTTTCGGTAGATACCAGTGAAAACTCCACCTGGATTACAGCAGTATTCTCGGCAGTGTAGCGGGTGTACTGTGTTTTTTTGTAATGCACCTGTGTAACGGTGGCACCTTCGCTGTTGGTTACTTTTTTTAACTCTTTCAGGTAAGCCTTTTGAACTTGTTTTTTAAGTTTCCCCTGCCTCTTTTTCAGATCAATCACCTTTCCGTTCAATACGGCTTTAATGCCTGCCATGTTTGCGGCCTGCATATCAATTTTTCCGTTTTTGTAAATGTTGGTTCCCACCGACGAAGCGTTTATCAGTTTAATAAACGGATTGTTCAGCGCAAGCAGGCGGCTTTTTACCCTTGTTTCGATCACGGCAGCTTGCTGGTCGAAAGTTTTCTGCGAAGCGGAAAAATCGTTTATGAGGATGGTGATGGTTGCCTTTTCGCGTGCCTCATTTTTCAGTGATAACACCTGTCTGTAAGAACCTGCCCCCGAAATAATTTCCTCAAAAGTGTAGTACGCTTTACGGTACAGTCCGTTTTCGATGTAAGTGATGGCATCGCGGTAAAGGGGTTCGTACCTGGCAACAATGTATTTATCCTGAACATCTTTGAAATCGGCATCTACGCCACGGATCTTTTCAAATATTTTCAGTGCGGCTGCAAACTCTTCACGGTTCAGTTTATCCACGCCCTCGGCATACAGCTTGTTCAGGAAATCGCTTTTGGCCTCATCATAATAGGTTTCGTAAATTTCAGGAAAGTCTAAATTCACGCCGACGAGGGCCAGCTTGTCATAGTACGACCTGGCATCACGGTACTGATACACAACCTCCCGGTAGTCAGCATCCCGGTATGCTTCTTTCACGTGTTTCAGCCTGTTGTTGAGTTTGATCTGTCCGTTTTTCAGCAGTCCGAGTTTTGCGTCAACGTTGCTGTTCTTTTCCTGCACTGCCAGATAATAGTAGTAAGCGGCATCCTCGTACAATCCGGCTTCTTCAAATTTTTCTGCTTTTTTCACATAGCGTGTCGATGCACAGGCCCCGGCAATCAATGCGGTTGTTATCAGCAACGCAATCCGGAATGATGGGTTTCGCAATATCATTTTATTTTCTACAAACGTTTGAAAAGAGAAATCAATCACTTCACAAAGTTAAATATTCGGTGGTATAAAACAAGTAAGCTGCAATAAAGGGATCAATCCTTGTCACTTGCTTTGAAAACGTCTTCATCAACGGGATTCCCGTCTTCATCAAAATATTGCCATCTTCCTGTCTGCTGGCCATGGCTGTACCAGCCTTTGACCTGTATTTTTCCGTTGGGATAAAAAACGGTGAATTCGCCGTCAAGTTCATTTTTCACATAGGTTCCAACCGTCATGGTATCCCCTTCGGGGAAAAATTTCAGGTAAACACCTTCTTTGAGGCCGTTTTTGTATTCAATTAGCTCGGCGAGCTGTCCGGTTTCGGGGTAGTAAGCCAGACTTTTTCCATTGCGCAAACCTTTGCTGTAGTTTTCTTCAGCAACCAGACTGCTGTCGATGTCGCTGTAAAAACGCCACAATCCTTCCTTTTTTTGCCTCACGTATTTGCCTTCGGCCATAGGCGCACCATTTTCATGGAAAGTTCTGGTCTGTGCAATTACGCCGTCATCCGAAAAAACGGTGATGGCCTGCGGTGCTCCGCTTTCATAAAAATATTTGAATTCGCCATAAGGCTGATCATCCCTGAACTGCCCTATGTACCTGATTTTACCGTTGTAATATGTCTTCACCCATTTGCCCTGCTTCCGGCCCAGTTCGTCCGTTTGGTTCTGCATCTGCCCGAAAATGAGCACAGGGGTGAACAAGAGCATGGCAAACAGAAAGATGGTCTTTTGCATAAAGCCGGGGATTTGTCAGGACGCAAATTTATCTATTTTTGTAAGATGTTTTCCGGCTGGCGGGAATTTAAAGTCCGGCAGCTGCTGCCGTCGGAACTTCAGCTACGCGCCGGCAAACAACAACCACTGAACAGGACGGCGTCGGAGGTCCTGCTCAATTTTAAACAGAACGACTTTTGAACGAATATTCATCAAAATTACTTGAAGCCACTGTCCACGAACTTTCCAGGCTTCCGGGTATCGGAAAAAAGACAGCCCTGCGCCTGGCACTGCATATTTTGCGTGAAGATGCCGTGTACGCCCGCAACCTGGGCAACGCCCTTATCCGTATGCGCGAAGAGATTGTGTTTTGCAAAAAATGCAACAACATTTCCGACAACGACTTCTGTGAAATTTGCACCAACAGCAAGCGTGACGAACAAACGGTTTGTGTGGTGGAAGATACCCGCGATGTGCTGGCCATCGAGAACACGGGGCAGTTTAACGGCCTTTACCATGTGCTTGGCGGGATCATCAATCCCATTGAAGGCATCGGCCCTTCCGACATTCAGGTGAAGCACCTTGTGGAAAGAGTGAACACCGAAGAAATCCGGGAGATCATTCTGGCCCTTCCTGCCACAGTCGAGGGGGACACCACCGGCTTCTACATTTTCAAGCTGCTCAAGCCGTTTGAAATCAAAATCACCACCATTGCCCGGGGCGTTGCCGTCGGCAACGAGCTGGAGTACACCGACGAAATCACCCTCGGACGCTCCATTATCAACCGGCTTCCGTTTGAAGGTATGGCAGAATAAATGCCTGCAAACCTGAATTTGTCGAATTGCCCCATAATTTTAGGCTCGAAACATGTTTAATCGTACTTTTGTGGATTATTAAAAAAATCAGCCTTCTCTCCTCAGAGCAAGCATTGCATAAAGAACCGGTACAGAATGCAAATACCCAAATAACAAAGAAATTAAAAAAACCATCACTTTTGTCATCGTCCTCGCTTTTATCAGCTTTGCTTTTAAATGCGATAAACCCGCCTATGTTTTATTCAATCAGAAAGGCAAGCAAATCAAATATGAAAAAATGATGAAACAACTGGCTGAGGCCGACATCGTTTTTTTTGGCGAACAACACACCGACCCCATCTCACACTGGCTGGAGATTGAAATTACCAAGGACCTGTTCGAGGCAAGGGGAAGCGACCTGGTACTGGGCGCCGAAATGTTTGAAGCCGACAACCAGCTGATTCTTGACGAATACCTTCAGGATGCCTTTGGCGAAAAAAAGTTCACAGCCGATGTGCGCAAGTGGGACAATTACCCGACCGATTACAGGCCACTTGTTGAGTTTGCCAAAGAAAATAAGCTCGACTTCATTGCCACCAACATCCCTCGCCGCTATGCCTCGATGATTCACAAAAAAGGCTTTGAAGGACTGGACGAATTGAGCGATGAGGCACTGCAATACATTGGCCCCGAACTGGTTGCTCTTTACGACTCAACCGTTCCAAGCTATGCGGCCATGCTTGAAATGAGCGAAATGAGTGAGCACATCAATTCCAATTTTCCTAAAGCCCAGGCTGCAAAAGATGCAACCATGGCACATTTTATCCTGAAAAACTGGAGCGAAGGCAAGTTATTCCTGCACTTTAACGGTGCTTACCATTACAATAACTTCGAAGGCATTACCTGGTGGATTGACAAACTGAAGCCGGGACTGAACATCCTGACCATTGCCGCTACCCAACAGGCGCAACTGGACAGTTTAACCAGCGACAACATGAACCTGGCAAACTTCGTTGTTGCCGT
>JAJRWG010000086.1 GCA_024276895.1 Bacteroidota bacterium | reverse complement strand
CGGACGGGAGCCGACCGGGGACTGTCATTTTCAGGACGCAGTTTCGCCGTTGACCCCGAAGGGGAAATCATCGGTGAGGCTTCGGTTTCGGATGAAGAGGTTTTGCTGACAACCATCGACCCCGTGCTTTCCCGTAACAAAATGCTCACTGAAAGAAACCATGTGTTGAATGACCGTTTCCCGGAGGATTACAGGGAATTGTTGTAAGATTTACAAAGAAACGCGGGATGCCGGCACAGTACGCAACCCGCTAAAAACACCTCACCAAACCTTCAAAGAACCCCCGCTCCCTCTTCGATGAGAAGAGCTGGGGTGGGGTCAAACCTCCCCTGATTCGCGCTTCGCTCGAATCTGTCCCGTCCTTCTGTCGAGGAGGGGAGTTGGGAACGCTCATAAATCCGGGAAAAGCAGGAAATGCAGTGAAGGGGTCCCGGTCTTTCTCACCGGAAAAATCCGGGCCCGGAACACTTCGGCATTACCTTGGCGCCGCGGTCAAGTCGGTAAACGGAGTTCCTTTCCGGATAGCTTCCAGCGCTTTGCTGATCTCCCGGTCCTTCGGCGCAAGCACTTCGAAATAGGCCCCGATCTCGTACAGATTTCGCGCCAGCATGGCCTTCAATTGCAATTTAAAGTAGTCCGTATTGAATTCAAGTTGCTCCGGCTCCCAATTAATTTCTTCATTCTTGGCTTTTGCCAGGAACTCATTGAAATCTTCTTCGCTCACTTCAAATCCCTGATTAAAATCGGCGAACGATTTGTATTTTCTAAGCAGGCTTTTTCGGTTGCGGTCAAGGTATTCGTTCACAAAGCCGTTAAACACGCCTTTGCGCACCAGCGAAGCGTAGAAATCGTTGTAGCGTGCAGAATCCCACGGAACAAAAATATCGGGCATGATGCCTCCGCCTCCGTAAACCACGCGACCGTGTTTGGTCAGGAATTTGAGAGAATCAGGAAAATGGATACTGTCAGGGTGGATGAGTTCACCGTGCGACATCCGCCTGGAAAAGTCTTTGTAGTACTCGTCAACACCTTCGTCGTAAGGCTTTTGGATGCTTCTTCCCGACGGTGTGTAATACCTGGCTACCGTCAAACGGACAATGGAACCGTCAGGAAGGTTAAAGGGTCTTTGCACCAACCCTTTTCCAAACGAACGCCTGCCGATGACAAGTCCGCGGTCAAGGTCCTGCACGGCACCCGAAACAATTTCGCTGGCCGAAGCCGATCCCTCGTTGATGAGCACCACCAGCTTTCCGTTTTCAAAAACCCCTCCCGGAGTGGCATACAGGTTTTGCCGTGGGTTGTGGATGCCTTTGGTGTAAACAATCAGCTCCTTGTCGGGCAGAAAGTCGTCACAAATGGCCATGGCCGTTCCCAAAAAGCCACCGGAATTGCTGCGCAGGTCGAACACCAGGTTTTTCATCCCACGCGCCTTGAGGTTGGCTACGGCTTCGTAAAATTCATCCTGCGAGTGGCGGGCAAAACGGTTCAGCTTGATGTAACCGGTCTGCTCGTCCAGCATGAAAGCGGCATCAAGGCTGTTGATGGGAATTTTGTCGCGGACGACGTTGAACTCAATCAGCCCCTCAACACCCCGGCGGTAAATACCAACAGTAACCCTTGTTCCTTTCTTACCACGCAGATGGTCCATCACCCACTGGTTTGTAATGTCTTCTCCAAAAGCATCTTCACCGTTCACGGTGATGATTTTGTCGCCGGCAAAAATCCCGACCTTATCTGAAGGCCCGCCGGGGATGGGTGCCACAACCAGGATGGTGTCTTTAAACAGCTGAAAGGTAAGTCCCACTCCCTCGAAGCTGCCTTCCAGGGGTTCGTTTGCTTTCTGGACATTCTTCTTGGAAATGTATGCCGAATGCGGGTCCAGCTCTTTGAGGGCCTGTACAATGACTTTGTCGGTCAACGCTCCCATGTTCAGGGTGTCAACGTAGTAGTTGTTGATCAACTGGAGGAGGGTAGCCACCTTGCGGGTGGTTTTGTCGTAATCCATCGCCTCCACATTGTGCTGCGCCAGCAGCCCGTGAAAAAGGCCAACTAAGAGGAAGGAAATAATCAGAAGTAATCTTTTCATTGAATTATAAAAAAGTGAATGCAGTAATTTGCAAAAATAGAATAAAAGCTTTGAGCGTTGCCACTTAACAAAAATCTGGCGCTGTTAATTTTTGTTAAGCCCCGAAGGCTGATCCGCTTTTTAACCGGCAGCCTAAACCGTGCTTGCCGATGGGTTTGACAGACAGAGCCGAAATAAATATAACACCTCTGCGTTATAAGAGCCAGGGGTTAAGCTTAAATTTAGTGAATAAGCCTGTTAACTTTTCCAAAGTTCGGAACTTTGGAAAAGTTTTCCGCCTGATTTATTTATTACAGACTATTTTACAAACACAACCCTTGATTTACATTAACAATGAAATTGTTGCTAAAACGCCCTGCACAAGCGGCTAAACCTACCGAAATGAAGAAAGATGCACATCGCCTGCCACCAGATCTGATCGCCGACATTAAAAGCAGGTTAAAAACACTGAGCGGCCAAATCAACGGGATCATCAAAATGCTTGACGAGGGAAAAGACCCCGGCCAAATTAACATTCAGTTCAAATCAATTGACCAGGGCATCCAAAAGGCACACTACCTTTTGCTGGATGAGGTGTACCGTAAAGCCCTGGCCATCGGGATTGTGAATGCTGTTGATTCATGTCCGGGAAATTGCGGCAGCGAAGACAAGATCGAATACCTGAAAACGGAATTTCCGAACCTGGAACTGGCTGAACTTACCGACAAACTGAAAGAAATTCAGGCCATTGAAAGCAGGATCAAAGATTTTAACAAAAAGAATCCCTGAAAAATTTGCTTACCCCCTCCCCCCTGTTCCCACCTTTGCCCCATCATTCATAAAAACAAAAAAGATGAAACGACAAATTGAAATTTTCATTGCCGGATGTCCGGTATGCGACCCGGTGGTGCAAATGGTTAAGGAAACTGCCTGCGACAATTGTGAAATCACCATCCACAACCTGGCAGAAAAATGCGAAAGCATGATCTGTGTAAAAAAAATGAAAGCCTACGGGGTAAAACGGATTCCGGCCATTGCCGTCAACGGCGAGTTGATCGGTTGCTGTAAAAATGTGGAGATCACACGGGAAGATTTGATTAACGCTGGAATTGGCAGTTGATGGAAATACTTAAAACCGAAAAAATAGCTTCTGCTGGGACCGCTGTATTGTCAGCGGTCTCGCTGAAACTTTGTTGTTGGGGACCATTGTTCCTGACCGGTGTGGTGGGTATTAGCGGCAGCTCGGTTTACTTTTCCTGGCTGGAAGCGCTGAAACCATATTTGCTGGCCCTTGCTTTTTTGTCACTCGCCTTTTCTTTTTATCAGGTTTACAAGCCGGCAAAACAAAAGCAATGCGATGGGAATTGCGAAACAAAAAAAACATCCTTCTTCAAATCAAAATTTTACGTCTGGCTGGTGGCTGGGTTTGTGGTAGTGATAACCCTCGTGTCGTACTTCCCCGAGATGCTCCGACCCGGTACAGAAACACATTTTGTTATAGCAGACAAACCTGGTCTGCAAACCGTAAGCCTGGGTATCGAAGGGATGAGTTGCAAAGCTTGCGAGGAAAACATCAGTCTCGCCCTTGGCCGGTTGGATGGAGTGGTCAGCACGCAAACTTCACACCAAACGGGGCTTGCCGAAATAGAGTTTGACAACACAAAAACAAGCATCGAAGAAATCAAATCCTGCATCAGGGCCAGGGGTTACGGCATCAGGAATCAAGGTGCTGTACAGCTAATTCCCTGAGCAGTCTCCCCGGCAGCATCCCTGGTTTCCGAAGCTGCGTTCACTTGTACGGTCGCAGGAAAAATATCAGCCTGTCAACAGAACAGCCTCCTCTTTTTATCAATTCTAAATTCTCGCTTCGGACTAAATGCCAGCCGCTAATTTCCTAATTTTGGCGACCATAAAATTCTGTAGAAATAATGATCACCAAACAGCTTACCCATCCTGACAGCATCGTGGTTGTCGGAGGGTCCAATGATATTCAAAAGCCCGGCGGGGCGGTACTCAGAAACCTGATCGAAGGTGGTTTTGACGGAGAACTTTACGTTTTGAATCCCAAAGAAGACAAGGTTCAGGGGATCAAAAGTTACCGGAATCCCGAAAAGCTTCCCGATGTGGACCTGGCCATCATCGCCATTGCAGCAAAATACACACCCGACACCATCCAATTCCTCACCGAAAAGAAAAACACCCGGGCATTCATCATCCTTTCGGCGGGTTTCAGCGAGGAAAGCCCGGAAGGCAAAATCCTCGAGGACAGGGTGGTCGGCCTGGTCAACAAAGTAAACGGCTCCCTCATCGGCCCTAACTGTGTGGGTATTTTAACACCACAGCACCACAGCATCTTCATCAAACCCATCCCGAAACTCGACCCCAGGGGCTGCGATTTCATCAGCGGATCGGGAGCCACGGCCTGTTTCATTATGGAGGCGGGCATCCCCAGGGGGCTTACTTTTGCCCATGTGTATTCGGTGGGTAACTCGGCCCAGATGGGAGTGGAAGAAATCCTGAAACACATGGATGAAAACTTTGACCCTGAAAAGGATTCGAAAGTGAAGATTCTTTACCTCGAAACCATCCACAATCCGGAGATGCTGCTCAAACATGCTTCTTCGCTCATCCGTAAGGGCTGCCGTATCGCTGCCATCAAAGCCGGTTCGTCGACCGCGGGAAGCCGTGCTGCATCCTCACACACCGGCGCACTGGCCGGTTCCGATACAGCCGTGGATGCACTTTTCCGAAAAGCAGGCATCGTCCGTTGCTACGGCCGCGAGGAACTCATCAGCGTGGCATCGGTTTTTATGCGGCCTGTTCCCGAAGGCAACCGGTTTGCGATTATCACCCATGCCGGCGGCCCGGCGGTAATGCTTACCGATGCCCTTTCAAATGGCGGACTGGAGGTGCCGACTATTAGCGGACCGGAAGCAGACCAGCTCAAAGCAGAACTGTTCCCGGGTTCTTCGGTGGCCAATCCCATCGACTTTCTGGCAACCGGAACAGCTGACCAACTGGGAACCATCATCGACTTTGTGGAGCATAAATTCGATGATATTGATGCCATGGTGGTCATTTTCGGAACACCTGGCCTGTCCAAGATCTTCGACGTTTACGAAGTGCTCAACGAGAAAATGAAAATCTGCAAAAAGCCCATCTACCCTGTGCTGCCGTCGCTTTTAACGGCTGCAGAAGAAGTGAAGGCCTTCGTGGACAAAGGACGTATTTATTTTTCCGACGAAGTGGTACTGGCCGCTGCCCTCACACGCTTTTACACCACACCGCCCCCTGTGGCAGAAAACAACGACCTGCCTTCCGTTGACGAACGGGCCGTCAGAAAAATCCTGGAGGCGTCGGAACCGGGCTACCTTCATCCCGAAAAAGTACAGCAACTGCTGGATGCGGCAGGCATCCCCCGGGCAAAAGAAATGGTCGTCACCACCCCCGAAGAAGCCGTTGAAGCTGCTAAAGAAACCGGTTTCCCACTGGCAATGAAAGTGGTGGGGCCGGTTCACAAATCGGACGTGGGTGGTGTGGTGCTGAATGTAAAACACGAGCAAACCCTGCTGGAAGAATTTGAACGCATGAGCCGCATCAAAGACACCACCGGTATTCTGCTACAGCCCATGCTGAGCGGGACGGAGTTGTTCGCAGGAATCAAAAAGGAAGACAAATTCGGTCACCTGGTTTTGTTCGGCCTCGGCGGTATTTTTATCGAAGTCCTCAAAGATGTGCGGGCGGTACTGGCACCGGCAGGAACGGACGAAGTACTGCGCGAAATAAAACAGCTCAAAAGCTACAAGATCATCGAAGGGGTGCGCGGCACCGAAGGGGTGAACGAAACTTTGTTTACAGAGATCATCGCCCGTTTGTCAGCCCTGGTAAGGGTTGCACCGGAAATTACCGAAATGGACCTCAACCCGCTGCTGGGCACCAGGAACCAGGTGGTGGCGGTGGATGCCAGGATAAGGATTGAGAATTTGAGAATTTGAAAATGTGGTAATTTGAAAATTTGAAAATGGATTGTATCCAATCAGTGTATTGAAAAGAAGTAATGATAAGGATTTACAATAAATCATGTTTATTCTTTGTGGCACTTTGTGCTTCTTTGAGCAACTTTGTGCAATAGCTGTTTCACAAAGAACCGCAAACCTGCCCGCCGCCTGGCTTTGGCAGGTGGGGAAGACACTGAGTTTCACAGAGAAATATCGAAGCTATTCTTTTATTTCGACACTGATTAGTTAAAATGGATTTATTGGTGAAAGATTGATGCGTTTTTTATAAAATTGCCTGTTTAGCGTGAATCAAAACAAGAACACCCTAATGCCCAAAAAGCAAGACATCATTTTATGGGGAGCGGTCATCCTGTCTTTTCTGCCCTTTTTTGTGAGCAGGCAGGTGTACGACGGCTACGTTTCTTTCAATCACGATCACGGAATGCTCATGGCTTTTATCAAATTTGCCATCCTGGCCACCCTGGGCGAAGTCGTCGGCCTGCGCATTCAATCAGGCAGTTACTATCGAAAAGGTTTCGGCATTCTACCACGGATGATCGTCTGGGGTTTCCTGGGCTTAACGATCAAAATGGCATTTATCATTTTCACTTCCGGGGTGCCGGTTTTTTTGGAATATCTGGGGATAAAGGATGCCGTGCAGGTTTTTTCCGCACCCTTCAGCGGTCGAAAACTCTTTGTCGCTTTTTGCACCAGCGCTGCCCTGAACCTGGTTTATGCCCCTGTAATGATGACTTTTCATAAAATTACCGACATTCACATTATCAGCCAGGACGGCACGCTGGCGGGATTTTTCAGGCCTGTTGCATTCAGCAGGATTTTTGTAAATTTGAACTGGGATGTGATGTGGAATTTTGTCTTCAAAAAAACCATCCCGTTTTTTTGGATACCCGCCCACACACTGACCTTTTTGCTGCCTCCCGACTGGCAGGTTTTGTTTGCCGCCCTATTGGGAATAGCACTGGGAACCATATTGGCTTTTGCCGGATTAATGGGTCAAAAGCAGGAAACATAAATCAGTCAGCTACCAATAAAATGAACATGAGAAAAACACCCATCGACTACAATATTGTCACGGACAAGCTCAAGGCCAGTGGCATAAAATCCGTTGGAAAGGCATCCATCCGCGAAATCAAAAAACTGGTTGACGACATTGAGGAAGCTACAGGTGAGAAATTCATCCGCATGGAAATGGGCATCCCCGGACTGCCTCCGGCCCAGGCAGGCGTGGACGGTCAAATTGAAGCGTTACGGCGCGGTGTGGCAGCCATCTACCCCGACATCATGGGCATCAAACCGCTGAAGAAAGAAATCAGCAGGTTTGTAAAACTGTTCATGGGCATTGAGGTATCACCGGAGGGATGCCTACCAACGGTGGGCTCTATGCAGGGCGGATTTGCCGCTTTCCTGCTGCTGAGCCGGCTGTTCAAAGGCCGCAACACCACCCTGTTTATCGACCCCGGCTTTCCGGTCCACAAAATGCAACACCAGGTACTGAACCTGAATTTTGAAAGTTTCGATGTTTACAACTACCGGGGAGAAAAACTACGCGACAAACTGGAATCCTGGTTCAAAACCGGGAAAATCCATTCGGTACTTTATTCCAATCCCAACAACCCGTCGTGGATTTGCTTTACGGAGGAAGAACTGAAGATCATCGGTGAGCTGGCCAACAAATACAACGTAGTCATCATGGAAGACCTGGCTTATTTCGGCATGGATTTCAGGCAGGATTATTCCAGGCCCGGCGAACCACCTTACCAGCCCAGCGTAGCCAATTACACAGACAATTACATCCTGTTCATTTCCAGTTCCAAGGTCTTTAGTTACGCCGGCGAAAGGATAGGGATGATGGTTATTTCAGACAATCTGTTTAACAGTCATTTTGAAAACCTGTCGGCGTTCTACCGCAAAGACCAGTTTGGCTACGCCATGGTTTTCGGCACCATTTACCCCCTCAGTTCAGGCACTTCGCATTCAGCACAGTACGGACTGCTCGGCATGCTGAAAGCAGCCAACGACGGTACGTTCAATTTTGTGGAATACGTCAAAGAATATGGTGAGAAAGCCCGGCTGATGAAAAAAATATTTACGGATAACGGCTTTCAAATTGTTTACAACACCGACATCAACCAGCCCATTGCCGATGGCTTCTACTTCACTTTTTCCTATCCGGGCTTTGATGCTGAGGAACTGCTGAACAAGCTGGTTTACTACGGCATCAGTGCGATCTCGTTATTAATTACGGGAAGCGAGCGCCGCGAAGGCATCCGTGCCTGCACCTCGCTGATCCGGTTCGACCAGATGGCCGTCCTGGAAGAAATGCTCCGGCAGTTTGCCAAAGACCACCCGCTGCCTTAAATGTCCTTGTTCACCACCAAAGCAAAATAGTTGTTTTCCAGTGGAAGATAACCGTACTCGTAACAAAAGTAGTAGACTTTCCCTTCTTTGGTTTTGTACACATGGGTGAAATGCCGGAAGCTGAATCCCTGTGCTTCCATCTCTTTGCGTTTTACTTTTGCTTTTCCGTTGGTGTTGAGGGCTTTCAGTATTCGCCTGTTTTTTCGAAGCGTCCGGTTTATTTTTACCATGAAAGCCGTTTCGTCCCTGTTGAGCCGGTTGTTGTAATTGTTGCGGCACTGGTCATTGCAAAACTTTTTATCGACCCTGCCGATAAGTTTTGTTCCGCAGTCAAGACAAAATTCAGCCATTGCTCAATTTTTGAGTAAAGGTAGAAATTTTTTCCAAAACAACAGCCTGATGCTTCGGTCACAGAAGAAAGCACTTTCGTTCAGATTGTTATCTTTGTAAGCTGAAATTCCTTATTCACACAAAAAATATTATCATGAAAACTATTCTCATGCTGACGCTGGTGGGATTCTTTACCATGTTTGCCACCCAATCAATCGCACAGGAAAGCGAACTTATCAAACAACTCATGGATGGAGCCGATGTAAGCAAAACGCAGGCCATGGGCGGCGCCGGTGCACTTTTCGGACTGGCCCGGGAAAACATGTCGAAAGAAGACTTTAAAAAAGTTGAAGATGCCGTACCCGAGATGGGCGATCTGCTGGATGCAGTGCCCTCGGTCGGTGGCGGAAAAACAAGCATGCTTGGCAGCGTAGCCAAAACAATCACGGGCATGCCAAAAGTCGTCGCGGCCTTTGATGAACTGGGAATAAGCCAGGACAAGGTGGCCCTTTTCACCCCTATTCTCGTGAATTACGTTGAAGAAAAAGGCGGCAAGGCCATCAGCAGCCTGCTGGGAAAAGCAATGCAGTAAAAAAAATACCCTTTCGCACACCACAAATCCAAGTGCGAAAGGGTACCAATTTGTTTATCCGTAAACGCTTGGTTTTTAAGCAAACGGCTGGTAATTACATTGCCTTCGTGCAACACCTGCACATAGTAAAGACCGTTTTCGAAGCAGGAAAGGTCAATTATTCTCTCATTCAGCCTTTTGTGAGCACAAATTCTGTGATCTCCGGGAGAATGCCGATGCGTCCCGGGTAACCAATGGAACCGATTCCACGGTTTACGTAAAGGTAGCGGCCGGTGGACTCGTCTTTGTACAGTCCTGCCCAATACTTGTACATCCATTTGGCAGGGCTCCATTTGATACCGGGGATCTCAATACCGAACTGGAAACCGTGGGTGTGGCCTGAAAGGGAAAGGTCAACGGGATAATTCCCCGGCACGACAACCTTTTCCCAGTGTGTCTGGTCGTGGGTCATCAGTATCCTGACGTCGGCAACTTCGGTACCCGACAAGGCTTTGTCAATATCGCCCAGTTTCGGAAAACGCGGGTTAGCGCCCCAGTTCTCAACACCCGCCAGGGCCAGCTTCCCCGACGGGGATTCAAAAATATGATTTTCATTCGTGAGCAGTGTCCAGCCTATGCGATCGAAAAAGGCGAACAGTTCTTCCATGTTTTTTTCTTTGGCACTTTCCGATGACCAATGCACGTAATCACCGTAGTCGTGGTTTCCGAGGATGGCAAAAACCCCCTTCTTCGCTTTGATCTTCTGCAGTATTTCCTCAAACCGGAAGGCCTCCCTGGTGGCATAATTCACCAGATCACCCGTGAACAGTACCAGGTCGGGGTCCATGTCGTTGATCAACTGAACAGCCTGTACCAGTGCCTTGTTGAGTGTCCAGCTACCCAGGTGCATGTCCGAAATCTGAACAATTTTAAGGCCGCTGAAATCTGCCGGAAGATGCGGCAGTTTAATGGTTTGCTTTACGACCCTGAACTCATAAACCCATTTGAACATCCCGACAAACATGGTTCCCAGCACCAGTCCGCCCGACAAAAATCCCATGTACTGGAGGAAACGGCTGCGGGTTATGGCTTTCCGTTGTTCCTGCACCATCTCCCTTCCGGTTTTTTTCGTCAGGACAAAAACGCGTTCGATGACCCTCACCACATCGGCCAGCAATAAAAACATGATGGGAAGCATCTTCGCCATGTAAAAGACGAGAATAAAGCCAAGCCAGTAGGTTCGGAAAACATCATTCCAGTCGATATACGGGATAACAAGGGCGGAAAGCATCATCCCGACCAGCATCAACAACGGAAGCCAGTAAATAAAAGTAATGGCTATTTTAAGCCAGCCCTGGTAGCTGAAAACTTTTCTGCGCAGTGAGGTCCACAGGTAGAGATCGGCAAGAAAAAGGATAACAAAAAAGATGTACATGCCCGTGTATTTCGGCA
Source organism: Bacteroidota bacterium (assembly GCA_024276895.1). Classification (GTDB taxonomy): domain Bacteria; phylum Bacteroidota; class Bacteroidia; order Bacteroidales; family F082; genus B6-G9. Next base: position 1,336 of record JAJRWG010000086.1, on the reverse strand, counting down.
GTACGTATGACAACAAAAAATACCCTGCAATCAACAATAATGGAAAAATAAAATATACAGGTTTGAATTTCATGGTTTTTCTGTTTTACGGTATCAAATCCTCAAGCCGCTTTCCCCTTTGGTTTCCCGCATCCGTATAAACTGCCGACTGCCAACTGAAGACTGCCGACTGCCATCTCCCCGCTTCCCACTTCCAACTTCCAACTCCTGACTTCAGACTTCTCACTCCCATCACACATTCTCTTTAATAAAATTAACCAGCCCTTTGGCTTCAAAAATTCCCATCAGCTTTTTGGGCAAGGGGGCGAAAGTAAATTCTTTGTCTGCAACACGGACAATTCCCTTTTCAAGATCGATGGACAGCTCATCACCCGGCCTGTACGCATCGATTGCATCAGGCAATAAAATAATGGGCAGGCCCTGGTTAACCGACGAACGGTAAAAAATGCGGTTGACTGACTTGCAGATCACTGCCCTGACACCCGCATGGGCAAGCCCCACAGCAGGATGCTCACGGGAACTGCCGCATCCGAAGTTGGAACCGGCCAGGATGACATCCCCCTTTTGAACAGCTTTACTGAAATGTACATCGAAACCTTCAAACAAATAGGGCATGATGCTTTCCGCATCAGAACTCAACACTTTGTATGTCAGGTTGCCGGCAAACATCTGGTCGGTATTCAGGTCGTTGACGTCGGTGTAATTCCAGACAGCTTTGATTCGCCGGTTTTCGTTTTCGGGAATGGTCACCGTGCTGCTTTGCTCCACAGCATATGGGAATTTCTCGTTACCGGGACTCCTTCTCGGATCCGTAATTTCGCCTGCCAGTGCCGAGTAAGCCACCGTAGCCGGCGAAGCCAGGTAGATGCTGGATTCCTTGTTGCCCATACGTCCCTTGAAATTACGGTTTGAGGTGGAGATCACATTCCAGCCGTCGGCGGGAATACCCTGACCGGTACCCAGGCAGGGGCCGCAGGAAGCCGACAACACATTGGCTCCGGCATCGAGGAGTATTTCGATGATACCCTCGCGCAAAGCCTGCAAGTACACTTTTTTGGAGGCCGGCACTATGACCATTTGAAATCCGTCGGGGATTTTTTTCCCTTTAAGGATGCGGGCAACGATCTCCAGGTCTTCAAAACGCCCGTTGGTACAGGTACCCACCAGGGCTTCCTGCAGTTTGGTTCCCTTTACTTCAGCCACCGCTTTCACGTTATCCACGTGATGAGGGGCAGCGACCAGCGGATAAAGTCCTGACAAGTTGATCTCAATTTCACGGACGTATTCCGCATCAACGTCAGCCCAGACACCTTCCGTATTTTCACCCAGCCATTTT
>JAJRWG010000085.1 GCA_024276895.1 Bacteroidota bacterium | reverse complement strand
TGGGCTGTTGGTTTTAATTCTCAAAAAAACATGAAGGCTCTGCTGGCCGGAAAATCTTTGGCGAAAATAACAAAGTTTGAAGTCGGACGGATAAATTTAAGCAGGCACGATTTAAAGTTTTAAACCGCAAACCGGCACGACAAAGCGAAAAGGCTGCAATAGTTTCCGTTGAAACATGCAGGTTTGTAGGAAGGCAAACAGGCTACAAAATCATGCGCGGGCAATTTGATGGGATTTGTATAAACAGAGCACGAAAAAAATTACCTTTGGCAAAATTTTTATTATGCTTAAAATAGGCGTGCTTGGCGTCGGCCATTTGGGTAAAATACACCTCAACTGTATCAAAAATATTGATGATTACAATCTGGTTGGCTTTTACGATCCCGATGCTGAAAAGTCGGAAACGGGAGTCAGGGAGTACGGCCTGCATCCCTTCAAAAGCATTGAGACGCTGATAGATGCCGTGGATGTTGTGGATATTGTGACCCCGACGGTGTCACATTTTTCCTGTGCTTCGGAAGCCATCCGGAAGTCGAAACATGTTTTTATTGAAAAGCCCATCGCGGCCACGCCGGACGAAGCCCTGCAGTTGATTGAGTTGTCTTCCGAAGCCAATGTAAAGGTGCAGGTTGGCCATGTTGAACGTTTTAATCCTGCCTTTCAGGCAGCCGGCCGTTTTATTGACAAACCCATGTTCATGGAGAGCCACCGGCTGGCGCAATTCAACCCGCGCGGAACCGATGTGCCTGTGGTGCTCGACCTGATGATCCACGACATCGACATTATTTTGAGTGTGGTGAATTCTGACATCAGGAAGGTACATGCCAGCGGTGTCAATGTGGTGAGCGATACCCCCGATATCGCCAATGCAAGGCTTGAGTTTGCCAACGGCGCAGTGGCGAATTTGACGGCCAGCCGTATTTCGCTGAAAAACATGAGAAAAACCCGGTTCTTTCAGAAAGATGCTTACATCACGGTTGACTTTCTTGAAAAAGCCACCGAAGTGGTACGGATGGACGAAATTGACGGTCAGGTTGACGATCCCTTTGCACTTATCCTTGACCTGGGTGAAAACAAAGCCAAAAAACGCATCTTTTTTGAAAAACCCGAAGTTGAACCCATCAACGCCATCGAAGAAGAGCTCAGGAGTTTTGCCCGTGCCATCCAAAATAACACAACTCCCCTTGTTACCATCAATGACGGCTTTCAGGCCCTGAAAGTCGCTCAAATGGTGCTGGACAAAATCAGTACCTCTTCCAACAATTTGTAACAAAATTTATCCGATTTACAATAACAGTCATAATGTTTCGTTTAAATTAATTAAAAGCTAATCTATATTGTACCGAATTAAATACCTATATTATTTCACCTTATTTGTTATTGTTTTTTGTGGCTCTTTTCTGCTTAAAAGCTGCTACAAATTTTCGGGTCCGCAAACCATTCCCGCCTACGTGCAAATTGACTCGGTTTACATTGAAACCGATTATCCCGAGCAGGGCAGTAATTCGCATAAGGTTACCGATGTTTGGGTTTACCTGAACAAAGACCTGTTGGGTGTTTTTGAGCTGCCTGCTCTGTTTCCCGTGCTGGCGGCAGGCGTAAACGACCTGGAGATCAGGCCGGGTATTTGGTTGAACGGCATCCAGAGTACAAGAGTAACTTATCCGTTTTACAAACCCATTGTGTACGATGCTTTTGATTTCTTCCCCGACAGCGTTCACAACCTGGCAGATTTAAAAACCACATACTATGGCAACCTTGATTTTGCATGGAAGGAAGACTTTGAACAGACGGGGTTATCGCTGGTGGAAACGAGTGTCAGCGACACGAGCATTCAGTTGACCAGCCCGGCCAACAGCCCGGATGCCTTTGTCACCCCTACCTCAAAATACTCGGGTGTGATCTCGCTTACCGAAGAGAAACCGATTTACAGTGCCGTTTCGATGAACAGCTTCCCTATGCCGGACATTCAAAGTGATCCCGTATTGCTGGAACTGAACTTCAAATCGAACAACCTGTTCCATGTGGGCCTGTTGATGAACCAGTTCGGTGGTATCAAAAAAGTACCGCTGCTGATCATGAAACCCACGGATGAATGGAAGAAGATCTATGTGAATCTTGGCCCGAATATTGCTATAAACAGCGACGCGGCAAACTATAAAGTTTATTTTGAAGCCGGGCTTGAAACATCCAAAAGTTCGGCAAAAATATACCTCGACAACATCAAATTAATTTACAGGCAGTATAACCCATGAACAGAAGGATTCAGGTAACGAAATACGTGTTTCTCGACTGGTTGTCGGCACTCATTGCCTGGAGCCTGTTTTACGTGTACAGGAAGTACACGGAAGACCCGGAGATCTTCAGCCACTTTGAGCGGGTTACCGACGACCGGAAGTTTTGGCTGGGCATTCTGATCATTCCGATGTTTTGGTTGTTCATGTACCTGATGATGGGCGCTTACCGGCGAATTTACCGCAAAGCCCGTCTTAAGGAACTGGGTCAGACCATTGTGAGTACCCTGATCGGGGTGACCATCATCTTTTTCGGACTCATCCTCGACGATATCATCGTCACCTACCGCTCGTACTACCAGTCGTACACGGTGCTGTTCTTCCTGCATTTCTTCTTCACCTACAGTTTCAGGCTGACCCTCACAACCATCACTGTCAGGCGGATACACAGCCGGAAGATTGGCTTTAATACCCTCATTATCGGGAGTAACGGCAATGCACTGAAGGTGTACAACGACATTAGCAACGAGGAAATTTCATCGGGTAACAAGTTTGTGGGTTTTGTCAACATCCGTGATCGCGATAATTTTAAGATCGGAAAATACCTGGCTCACCTGGGTGTGTACAAGGACTTGAATAAGGTGATTCGCGAATACAAGGTGGAAGAGGTGATCATTGCCATCGAACGCTCGGAGATCGACACCATCGAGCGGATAATTACAGAGCTGGAAACCACCAATGTCATCATCAAGATCATTCCCTTGATGCAGGACATTATTTTCGGGTCGGTGAAGGTTTCAGGTATTTTTCACACACCGCTGATTGAGATCTCGCCTGATTTGATGCCGGGATGGCAGCAATCGCTTAAGCGGGTGATCGACATCGTCGTTTCACTTGCCGCAATTATCATATTGATGCCGGCCTATGTATTTACAGCCGTCGGGGTCAAAATGTCCTCACCCGGCCCCATCCTTTTTTCGCAGGAGCGCGTGGGACGCAGAGGCAAGAAATTCATGATGCACAAGTTCAGGTCGATGTATGCCGATGCCGAGAAGAACGGCCCGCAGCTTTCGTCGGACAACGATCCGCGTATCACACCCTTCGGGATGTTTATCCGTAAGGTGAGGCTGGATGAAATCCCCCAGTTTTTTACCGTACTCTTCGGGCACATGTCGCTGGTGGGACCGCGTCCCGAAAGGCAGTACTACATCGATCAGATCGTAAAACGTGCGCCTCATTACAAACTTTTGTTCAAGATCAAGCCCGGCATTACTTCCTGGGGACAGGTGAAGTTCGGTTACGCATCTAATGTTGACGAAATGATTTAACGGCTGAAATACGACATCCTTTATCTTGAAAACATGTCGCTGGTGATGGATTTCAAAATTCTGATTTATACCATTTTGATTGTTGTGCAGGGGCGGGGGAAGTGAGTGTCGGTCTTCAGTCTCCAGTCTTCAGTCCTCAGTCTCCAGTCGTGTTGAATAGAATATCGATTAACGAATGATGATTTTTGAAGAATTCCAACAATCAAACCATCCAACCATCTAACAGTCAAGCAGACTGACAGTTAGCCGGAACTTTCTCTTTTACTTTTTCCCTTTTACACCCTCTACACCTTTTACACCTGGCTGTTTTTTAAAACCATTTGGCATGTCCTGCAACAGTTGGGACTACTGCTTGATAAACTTCTGAAACGTGCTTGTTCCGTCTCTTTCAATGCTGATAAAATACAATCCCGGCGGTAGTGAGCCAACCCATATTTCATGTACGGTTTGCTGCCCGGAAAAGGCCTTGCTCTGCCTGAAAACCTCAGTTCCCGAGGAATTGTAAACTGTAATTCCGACGGTTTGCTGCTCAGACATAGCAGTCAAAATAAACAAACGATCATTTACAGGATTGGGGTAGAGCATGATGTCGTCTGCAGAAAGCCTTGTTTTTATCCCTACCGAATACACCTGATAAATAGGCTGAACAGCAGTTGAATCCGGCTCTTGACCGACAATGTCTTGTGTTGTGAATGTCCGGTAAAACATACTATCCAATCCATCCACCCAGGCAAGGCTGTCTTCGTATGAAACGTTAAAATTATACCACGGGAGCAAAGTGTCTTTCGCTATAGCAATTCCTCCTGTTTCGGTTGTGTCTCTGCCTTGCTCTGTTGTGACGATAACAGAGTCAGGGACGTATGTCCATATTGTTGATTTTGGCTTATATGTATTTACCGACTGAATCCCGCTTATTGTGTCGTTGCATATTGTGTCCCAGACAGAGTGCAGATTTTCATAATAAAATTCGTAATGCTTGGGGTTTAAACTGTCCGGGTTTTGATTTGAATTCTGAACCTGAACCTCTGCCGGACCCAAATCTCCAAGCACATCATTCCACCCCTCTCCCGGTCCGCCCGTGCTGTCAACAACGAATGCATTGTAAAAAGGAACGGTTGTATCCGACGGGAAATAAGACCAATAGTTAGGGTCTAAATATATGGATTTTGTGAAATTTATAGTGTCCCAATTGTTAGACGGGTCGTAGGCACTATCGGATACCTGAACATCAAAATTGTAATAATTGCACTCGTTTGGGTCTGTTCCTCTGTTTTGAGAGGTATCCCTTACAACCTGAACAACGCCAGAGTTGTCATCCCAAGAAGATTCTTCTATTCCGTCAACTATGAACTCTGAATACATTATGCTTCCATCTCCCGGATTGTAAGTATTTTCGGGTTTTGTAGTGTCCTGAACATTTATTTTTTGGGGAGGTCGGTTAAAGAAGGTTGTGTCACGGCTTCCGTATGTTGTATCTATAACAAGCCCGGAATCCGCTTCTGCCCACCAATCCCTGTAAATCGTGTAATTATAATATGTTGAATCATATATGCTTCCTGTTTGTGTTGTTGAATCGCCGTAAAACAGGTTTGACCAGTCGGCATTTCCGCTAACCTCTCCAGTGATTGAAAGGCTCGTCCCCTCTTCGTAGTTGATTGTCGTATCTGAAGGAATTTCCCCTCCTGGGTGGATGTGCGATTGCCATTCCGGTCTGGATTCCACCAAATCAAAAGTAGTATAATCAACAACTTGCCCCCCCTCCAAATAAAAATTAATAACAGGTAACATA
>JAJRWG010000084.1 GCA_024276895.1 Bacteroidota bacterium | reverse complement strand
TGTTTGAAGCGGTAAAAATAATCAAATTCAAATTGGCGATTTCAATGGTTGAAAACACAATAAGAAATCACTCTTCTCAAAAAGGAATTGCCCGGTGCGGCTTAGTCCTTTGCGAGCCCCTTCAAATGCAAAAAGTAATTTCTCAGCACCCGGGCATTCACTTCAACCGGTGTAAAAATTTCGAGTAAAGCCGGTTTCTCAAAATCGTTCCCGTAAAAATCCGGCAGTGCCTGTTGAAGCTGCTCCGGACTGTCCGCATGGAAATAGGCAATGCCAAATGCCCTGGCGATGTGTTCCGCTTTCCAGTTGTGGCTTGCTTCGAAGAACTGCTCCAGTTGCGGCGTGGAGGCAGGCCCCTCGATGAAGCGGAAAATCCCTCCCCCGCCATTGTTGATGACGATGATCTTCAGGTTGGGCGTCAGGTGGTGATTCATCAGGGCATTGGAGTCGTAAAAAAATCCCAGGTCGCCGGTGATGAGGGTGTGTGTTTTATCTGAAGCGAAAGCAGCGCCGGCCGCCGTTGACACCTGCCCGTCAATGCCGCTGACCCCGCGGTTGGAGCGGTACACAAACTTCTGCAGGTGGCCGAACAACTGGCTGTAACGCACCGGTGTACTGTTGGCAAGGTGAAGTGTCGTTGGCGGGATGGCTTTCAGCAAAAAGTCGAAAACCTGTAAATCGGAATAAGGCAGTTGTTGCAGTAAGGCTTTTCGGGATGCACGAATCTTTTGCAACTTCCGCTGCCACAATCCGGCAAAGCCCTCCTTCGCCTTAGCAAGGCGGGGAAGCAAGGCTTCAAAAAAAGCTTCGGGGCTTGCGGAAACCGTTTCGGTCAAACTAAAATAGGTATCCATTTCCTCTCCCGAAGGGGAAATGTGCCAGTGGGCATCGGGTTTGTGAGCCCGAAGCAATTTCTTTACCATTTTGGAAACGACCTGACCGCCAAAAGTGATAAGCAGGCCGGGACGGAAAGCTTCAGGTTCGCCAAAGGTCGAAACCACGTTATCGATGCAATCCACAAACTTTTCACCGTGCAAATTGGAGGTGGTTTCGGTAAGCACCACCGTATCGGCCCTGTCCGACAGCCCGCGGAGGAGTTCATTCAAAGCCGGATTTACATTCATCTGCCCGGCCAGCAGCATTACTTTACAGCTCTCTTTCCATAGCTCCGCCAGGGCGATCAGTTTTTCTTCTTCCGGTGGCAGTAGCGGTTTTTGTGTGTCGAAAGCCCTTCCTTCAATGCTTTCTTCCGTTGTGTTGTACAATGGTTCGCGGAAAGGGATATTGATGTGTACCGGGCCGGCATCTGGAAATTGGGTCAGGTCAATGGCTTCGTTGATGGTTTTGACCGTTGCCTCATAATTGGAATCATCAATTTTCACAGGCAACTCAAAACCTGCCTTCACAAAATTGGCAAATACATTTTTCTGGCGGATGGTTTGTCCGTCCCCTTTGTCAATGAGTTCAGGCGGACGGTCGGCTGTGAAGACCAGCAGTGGAATTTTCTGGTAGTAGGCTTCAGCGATGGCCGGCGCATAATTAAGCACCGCGCTTCCCGAAGTACAGGAAACAGCAACAGCTTCTCCTTTTTGCTGCGCCATTCCCAAAGCAAAAAAGGCTGCGCTTCGCTCGTCAACAACACTTAGCGCTCTGATTTCCTTTAGGTTAGTAAGTGTAAGGATGATGGGCGCGTTGCGCGAACCCGGTGAAATGACGATGTCGGAAAGCCCTTTTTTGATAAAAATATCAGCCAGCAGGGCGATGTTTTTCTTATCGGATGTCATTGAAAATGACGATTAATGAAGCGAAAATGCGCTTCGGCAAATTTCACAATTTTTTAAGAACAGACAAGAGGGTTTGGCTTTTGTTTTCGGTTTCTTCCCATTCCGACTGCGGATCGGAGGCTGCGGTGATCCCTCCTCCTACGAAAATGTGTGCGAAACCTACTTCCAGCCTGGCACAGCGCAGGTTCACAAACAGCCGGGAAGCCCCATCCAGATTCCACGGACCAAGGAAACCCGTGTACAGGCTTCGTTGGTGCTTTTCGATTTTCCCGATCAGTTGAAAGGCTTTGTCAGCCGGCAATCCGCAAACAGCGGGCGTGGGGTGAAGACGCGCCACCAAACGGCCGGGATGTTTCAACTCTCCCATCGGGATACTGAAAGTCGTTTTCAGGTGAAGCAACTGTCCCGCCGGCACCGTTTCCGGACCTTGTTTCTCAAAACTTTCAACCCCTTCCCGCCAAAGTGCTTCTTCAATGTATGCGGTAACCATCTCCTGCTCCTCCCTTTCCTTGTCCGTCCAGCCGGGGCGGCCGGCAGGGAGTGTTCCCGCCAGTGCGACTGTTTCGGCCGTTTCGCCCGATATGCTGAACAAAATTTCGGGCGTAGCCCCAACCCAGCAACCCCTGTCCGGCAGGTAAAGCAGGTAAACAAAGGCAGAAGGGTACTTTTTTTCGAGTCCGGCAAACAGCCTGGTGCGGTCGGGATTTCCGGTTTCCACCCGTTTCACCCGCGAAAAAACCAGCTTTTTGAGTTCTCCTTCGCGCAAGCGTTTGATGATGCCATCCACCGACTTTAAGTATTCCTGTCTGGTCTGGACTGACAGCTTTTGCGGAACCACTTCCTGAAACCGTGGCAGATTTTGCAATTCCTTTTGCAGGTTCTCGGCAATCCTTCCTTCCTTAAAAACAATGTCCGGACGGATAAACTCCATTTGCTTTTGCGCTGTAAACGGTGCTACGACAAAGCCCTTCATTTTATCCAGTGCTTCAATCGGGTATTTTTCCAAACTGCGTGTTTGCTGGGCTACAAGTACGGGCTGCTGTCCCGGCAGGCGGTAAAGCGCAAAAGGCAGGCCCTTGCAGGTGAGTAAGGAAACAATATCCGTGAAGCGGTCTGACATGCGGTACCGTTTGAATTGTTTAAATCCAAAAGTACATTAATTTTCAAGCCGGGTGGCATTGTGCAAAAAAGCAAGGTGGTTTTGACGGTAACATTGAAAGCTGTGTACGAAAGATTTCTTTTTTTTGTAATTTCTTTACTAACTTTGTAAGCCTGAGCAAACTGAAAAGACTATGAAAACGAACCAATCAAATTCTAAAACCGTACTGGTAACCGGCGGAACCGGCGCCATCGGCAGAGCCATCGCACGGCTGATAGCGGAAAAAGACGGTTACAAAGTGGTAATTCTGGTAAGGAACGAAAGCAAAGCCTCGGCAACCGTTGAAGAACTGAAAGATGCAACCGGCAATCCAGATATCGGTTTTATCATCGCCGATTTGGCTCGAAAAAAAGAAATCCTTAAAGCGGCTGATGCCTGGCAGGGCCCATTACA
>JAJRWG010000083.1 GCA_024276895.1 Bacteroidota bacterium | reverse complement strand
TCCCGAACAGCCCAAAATGCTGCACAATGTTTCGCGAAAATTCGAATCGGGTTTTATCAATGTTGACATCAACGAAAACAATTCGGTCATGCTGAAAAGCCTGGCGGGAACGCGTCTGGGCGTGTGGGTCGCCCACGGCGAGGGCAGGTTCAGTTTTCCGTACTACCACGACAAATACAACCTGGCCATGACCTACAGCTACGATCTCTACCCTGCCAATCCCAACGGCTCGGACTGGGGAACGGCCGCCATCTGCTCCAACAACGGCCGCCACCTGGCCATGATGCCCCACCTGGAACGTTCCATCTTCCCCTGGCAGTGGGCTTATTATCCCGAAGACCGGCCGGAGGATGAAATCACCCCCTGGATGGAGGCTTTTGTAAATGCACGTTTGTGGGTGGAGGAGAAAATAAAGGTAACTAATCAGTATGATTAAGGAACAGAGTCAGAGCAGGAAATATCAGCAAATAAATACCTTAAAATCCCCTTTTGGAAGGGGTGCAGGGGTAGGTTATAAAAAACAATATCATTTATTTGCTGATATTTCCTCTCTCAAAACTAAAGTTGTGTTTTATAAATTAAGTAGTTAGTCTGGTTTTAGAAATTCAAAAAATGAATGAACTTTTTAATTTGACCCACCCCTTCGCCCCTCCGGCGGAGGGGATTTAATGGAATTCATTTTTTGAATTTTCAATATATCCCAGGTTTACAATTAGCACTGATTAGTAACAAATAAAGTAAACGAAAAATGCCTGTCGATACTTGGAAAAACGGTTTTCAGAAAAGTCACGGACTGACCGGGTACTGCAAAGAAATAAATCTTAATTTTGGCCGTTCTAAAAATCACATTCCTTTTAATACTTTCCGGATGAGGAACTTTTTTGTTGCTGTTGCTTTGTTGTTGGGTCTGGCTTTCACCAACAGTTGTACTACCGATTTTGACCTGTACGCCGAGTACAAGGATATCACCATCGTTTACGGGCTGCTGGACATTTCGGACGACACTTCCTGGATCAAGATCACCAAAGCCTACACCGGCCCCGGCAATGCACTACTGATCGCACAGAATCCCGACTCGAGTAATTATCCTTACAAGTTGAATGTGAGGCTGAAAGGAGTGCTGAACGGCAATCCCCTGCCCGACATTGAGTTCGACACCATGACCATCCGCAACAAGCAGGCGGGTGACTCCACCTTTTACTACCCTGACCAACTGGTATATTATGCTCCAACTAAGCTGAAGCAGGACGCAAAGTACAATCTGGTCATCAATAAAAAGGACGATGATATTAACGCTGAAACCCCGCTGGTCGGCAGTTTTTTCATCAACCGTCCCAACAAGTTCATCAGTTTTACAAGCAATTCAGTGATCGAGTGGTCACTGGCTGAGAACGGCAAGCGTTACGAAGTGACCCTGGTTTTTCATTACCAGGAACTGGCCCCCGGTTATGCCGACACCCTCAACAAATCGGTTAACTGGTTTTTAGGTATTGATAAGGAAGATAAGGGCGCCCAGTCGTACGTGGGTGAAACTTTCTACAACAAACTGAATGCGGAGTTGGAAACCATCCCCAACGTCAAACGCTGGGCCGGCCCCATCGAGATTTACATTGCCTGTGGGTCTGAGATGCTCAACAGTTACATTGAAATTAATGAAGCCGACAACAGCCTGCTCACGGAAGTGCCTGTTTTTTCAAATATCAACGGGGGGACAGGAATTGTTGCCTCCAGGCACACCACGACGAAGCAGGTGTTACTGTCCCCGAAATCGGAGGAAAAGCTGGTTCGCGAATATCCGCAACTCGGGTTCCAGCCCCCAACCAGGTAAGCCCTTTCTGATAACCACCTTTTTACGTTTTCCCGGAATCCTTCCACCAACTTGACACTGCGGCTGAAAGCCCTGTCTTTTTTCTGCCTTTTTGTCACCAGTTGCAGCTTTCGGAACGACAGCTGTTATCAGTTATTGATATTTAAAAAGTTCGGATAATCAATGTTTTAAAACGGTTCGGTTCAGCGAATTGTTTTTCTTTCCTTCTTGAAGGGGTGCATTTTCTGTGCTTTTGGCATAATGATTGACAGTTGGCAATCAAACAGAAATTTATCATCTGAATAAGAAAAAAAGAAAAGGAGAACAATATTATGGGAAAAATAATTGGAATAGACCTGGGAACAACCAACTCGTGCGTTGCCGTGATGGAAGGTAACGAACCGGTTGTTATTGCAAACAGCGAAGGGCGTCGTACAACCCCTTCCATTGTGGCGTTTACCGACAATGGCGAGCGCAAAGTTGGCGACCCCGCCAAGCGGCAGGCCATCACCAACCCCCAAAAAACCATTTACTCCATCAAGCGCTTTATGGGCAACAAGTTCAGCGAGGTGGAGACCGAGGTAGGTCGTGTACCTTATACCGTGGTGAAAGGTGAAAATAATACCCCGCGGGTGAAGATAGAGGATCGTTTGTACACCCCGCAGGAAATTTCGGCCATGGTGCTTCAGAAAATGAAGAAAACCGCCGAAGAGTACCTGGGACAGCCTGTAACCGAGGCCGTAATTACCGTACCTGCCTACTTTAGCGATTCGCAACGGCAGGCCACCAAAGAGGCCGGTGAAATTGCCGGTCTGGAGGTAAAAAGAATTATCAACGAGCCGACGGCTGCATCGCTGGCGTATGGCCTGGACAAAAAACACAGCGACGAAAAAATTGCCGTGTTCGACTTGGGTGGCGGTACTTTCGATATTTCCATCCTCGAACTGGGTGATGGCGTGTTTGAAGTGAAGTCAACCAACGGAAACACCCACCTGGGTGGTGACGATTTTGACGAAGCCATTATGAACTGGCTGGCCGATGAGTTTAAAAAGGACGAAGGACTTGACCTGCGCAAAGACCCCATGGCTTTACAGCGTTTGAAAGAAGCTGCCGAAAAAGCCAAGATCGAGCTGTCGAGTTCCACCGAAACCGAGATCAACCTGCCCTATATCATGCCTGTTGACGGTGTGCCGAAACACCTGGTGCGCAAGTTGAGCAGGGCAAAATTCGAGCAGCTTTGCGATTCGCTCATCAGGGCAACCATTGAGCCCTGCAAGATCGCACTGAAAGATGCTGGTTTGACCACCGCTGACATCAACGATGTGATTCTGGTGGGAGGTTCAACACGTATTCCGGCCATCCAGAAAGTGGTCAAGGACTTCTTTGGCAAAGAGCCTTCAAAAGGTGTGAATGCCGACGAGGTGGTTGCCATCGGTGCAGCCATCCAGGGTGGCGTGCTCACCGGCGAGGTCAAGGATGTGCTGTTGCTCGACGTAACACCGCTTTCGATGGGTATCGAAACACTGGGAGGTGTGATGACTAAACTGATTGATGCCAACACCACCATCCCCACAAAAAAATCGGAGGTCTTTTCGACGGCTGCCGATAACCAGCCTTCGGTGGAAATACATGTGTTGCAGGGCGAGCGTCCGATGGCCAACCAGAACAAGAGCCTGGGACGTTTCCACCTCGACGGTCTGCCGCCGGCACCGCGGGGAATACCGCAAATTGAAGTAACTTTTGACATCGACTCCAACGGCATCCTCAATGTGAGTGCCAAAGACAAAGCAACCGGCAAAGCCCAGAGCATCCGCATCGAAGCATCATCGGGCTTGACGGAAGAGGAAATCGAAAAAATGAAGGCCGAGGCCGAAGCCAATGCCGATGCTGACAAGGCTGCCAGGGAAAAAGTAGACAAGCTGAATAATGCCGATGCCATGATCTTCCAGACGGAAAAACAGTTGAAGGATTACGGCGACAAGTTGCCGGCTGAAAACAAAACCGAGATTGAAGGTGCATTGGAGGAACTGAAAACTGCCCACAAAAGCCAGGATGTTGCGGCCATTGACACCGCACTGGAAAAAATGAACGCCGCCTGGCAAAAAGCCAGCGAGCACATGTACAAGGATGCTCAGGGCGGTCAGGCACCTCCTCCTCCGGGAACAGGTGGCGACGGAAGCGGCGATCCGAAAGGTGGCGGCGATGACGAAGTTACCGATGTGGACTTCGAAGAAGTTGACGACAAATAATTTTTGAAAAATAAATCAGGCAAAAGGCTGCTCCGGACGGAGCGGCCTTTTTTGTTTTAACGTCTTTGGTAACAGTCTTTTCCGTGATTTGTATGCGTGCTTTCATTGAAAGATTGCACGTCCCCGAGAGGGATTGATATCAACCCTGCGTTTAAGTTATCAACAAGCCGCTTGGCCGAAAGGCTTTTTCTTTATTTTAGTAGCCTGTCTTTAAAAACGGATGGCCGCCTTTGCTGCTGCCTGAGCGTTTGATGGAAAATCATAAGGTTTAATTGACAGTTACTGATATTAACAGATTACTAATTCAAATCAAAACCTATGTTTAAAAAATTATTCTTAAGTACGTTACTGACCGTTTTTGTGCTCTGGCTTGCAGGGCAAAATGCATGGATCAACGAATTGCATTACGACAACACGGGTACCGATGTGGGGGAATTTATTGAAGTGGCCATTGAGAATGCCGGAAGTTATACTTTGTCTGACTTCGAGGTTTACCTTTATAATGGCAATGGCGGTGCTTCTTACGACATCAAAGCGCTGGATGCTTTCACCACAGGGACTACCAGCAATGGATTTACCCTCTATTATTATGATTATCCCACAAACGGCATCCAGAACGGGGCACCCGACGGCATGGCGCTGGTTTACCAGGGAACAGTCATCAGCGGGCAGTTTTTAAGTTACGAAGGGACTTTCACGGCCAGTGGCGGACCTGCCGACGGCATGACGTCGGTGGACATCGGTGTTGCAGAATCGTCGTCAACGCCGGCAGGCGAATCACTGCAACTTTCCGGAACCGGAAACCAGTACAGCGACTTCACTTGGGAACCGCCGGCAACCGAAACCAAGGGTACGCTGAACAACAACCAGACCTTCGGCACACCGGCAACAGTGGCACGCATCGTCGGTTCGTTTCAGGGATGGAACACCACCGACCCGGACTACGTGATGAGCGAAAATGCCAACGGCTTGTACGAACTCACCAAAAGCCTTGGCGCCGCCGATCACGAATATAAAGTCATCGAAGGCGACAGTTGGTCCGATCCCAATTACCCCTCGGTCAACCAGCACATCGTGTTGTCGCAAACCGAAAATGTAACCTGGAAAGTAAACGTAACCGCCGACCTGGTTACCCACTTAAATCCGGTGCTTACCGGAAACTTTTTTTCTTCAATAGGCGGCAACGACTGGGATCCTGCCGAAATGATGGGTGAAATGACTGACCCCGACGGGGATGATGTGTTCACGGTTAAAATATTGGTTCCTTCAGGAGACTGGGAGTGCAAGGTTGCCCTGAACCACAACTGGGACCAAAGTACGGGAGGCAACACGGCTTTTTCTTCCAACGGTGTTGACACCTCGACTTTCACTTACGATTTTCCCAACAACATCACCAGCGTTTCGGGGCCTCCTCCGCCATCAGCATTGGTCACTTTTGTGGTCATTGATTCGGCTGAAGGAAATTACGATGGCTTCAACCTGAAAGGAAGCTGGGACGGCAGCGGCAACTACGATCCCTCGTGGAACGGTGGTGCCGAGCATACTCCTTTCTACGATGACGGAACCAACGGCGACACCCTGGCCGGCGACCACATCTGGACATGCCAGCAGAACCTGGTGGCGGACAACGGTGACAATACCTGGGAGTGGGGCGTGAACGACACGGAACACAACTGGATTGCCGGCAACTGGCAGTTTACGGTACCCGACACCACCCCTCAAACCCAAAGCTGGACGGTTCCCGAAGTGCCGGCGCTGGTCATCAACGAAATCATGTACAATTCGCTTGGAGACGACGAGGAATGGATAGAATTGTACAACAACACCGATTCGACTATCGACCTGGAAGACTGGAAAATTCTTGACAATGATGCCAATCACACGCCCATCATCATTCCGGCAGGGCATAGCATTTCCTCGGGCGACTTTTTTACCGTGGAGATCTTTACAAACGGTTCTTTTCCTTTTACACCTGATTACGATGGTTCGGGGAACTTCGCCCTCAATAATGGTGGCGATGCGGTAAGGGTTTGGAATCCCAACGGCATTCTGGTTGACATTGTTGTTTACGACGACACCCTTCCCTGGCCCATGGAACCTGATGGCAACGGACCGTCACTGTCACTCATTGACGTCAACAGCGACAACAGTCTGGCAGCAAGCTGGGATCCCAGCGATGAAGACGACGGCACACCGGGTAGCGAGAATTTTCCACCCGATCCCTTCATTACCGTGCTTGATCCCAACGGGGGAGAGATCATCGAAAAAGAATCAAACTACCTGATTACCTGGTCGTACGGAAACTGGGACGGGAATATTAAAATCCTTGTTTACCGCGACGGGGAAGCCGGAACGGAGATCGTTACAAACCTTCCGGTCTCCGATGAAAGTTACCTCTGGTACGTTACCGAAGACATGGAACCTGCCGAAGACTACAAGATCACCATTTCGGAAGTGAACAGCGGCGATCCCACTGACAGCAGCGATGATTTCTTCACCATCATCGAGCCTTACGATGTTCCTGCGCTGGTTTTTACGGAAATCATGTACAACCCGCCGGAGTCAGGGGAAGACTCGCTGGAGTTCATTGAAATTTACAACAACGGCCAGGATACTGTGGATATGGAAAACTTCTACTTTTCGGCGGGTATTGAATTTACCTTCCCCATGGTGGAAATCCTGCCCGATTCTTTCCTGCTCGTAGCGAAAGACTCGCTTGCCATGCAGGGAACCTTTGGTGCGATAGCCTGGCAATGGGATGCCGGTGCATTGAGCAACGGAGGCGAGGAAATCGAACTGAAAGACCTTTACGACAATGTGGTTGATTACGTTGATTACGATGACAACCCGCCCTGGGATACGCTTGCAGACGGCCAGGGTCCCTCGCTGACGCTGTGCAATCCGGACCAGGACAACGCACTGCCCGAAAGCTGGACCCATTCCGTTAATTTTGCGGCGGTAAATGCTGCCGGCGATACCATTTGGGCGACACCCGGATTCGAGTGTCAGCTGGAGTTGTTTGCAGCCTTTACGGCCGATACTACCCTTGTGGTACTGGGCGACAGCGTGCTGTTTACCGATCTTACTTCGGGCAACCCCACCTCCTGGTCGTGGACTTTTGAAGGTGGAAACCCGGGCACTTACGACGGGCAGAACCCACCACCCGTTGCCTACGATACCGCAGGCCGCTGGGATGTGACGCTGATTGTGGGCGACGGCATGAACACCGACAGCGTGACCTACGAGGAATATATTTGGGCCGGTGAGGCACCCGTTGCCGATTTCTTTGCCGATCCCACGGAGTTTGTGGCCGGCTCGTTTACCGATTTCACAAACCAGTCAACGGGTGACAGCCTGACTTATTCCTGGACTTTTGAAGGCGGAACCCCCGGAAGTTCTGATGAAGAAAATCCGCAGGGGATTTATTATAACATCCCTGCAGATTCCCTTTACGATGTAACACTGGTGGTAACCAATGAGTTCGGTGCAGATACGCTTACCCGTGAAGATTACATCCACACCACACCCGAGGGCATTGGGGAAAGCTGGTTTAACGGTTTGACGGTGCGCATTTATCCGAATCCGGCACGTGAAACCCTGACCATTGTGTTGTCCGAAAGTGTCAGGGCACGGGTGCAACTGACCGATCTTTCAGGCAAAGAAATGCTGGTGCAAACCATCGCATCGGGGCAGGTCATTCATCTGAAGAATCTCCACCCGGGCATGTACCTGGTTCGCATTGCTGACCAGAAAACCAATGCGCTGGTTGTTAAAAAACTGATTATTCATTAAAAGGCCGGCTGCCGGTTATCCCTGCCAATTTTGCACAAAGGCAGGGACAGCCAGTGGCGGTGCCAACAAACTGTGAAACTTATAAATTCAAATTATTAACAAAAAATTTTAAACATGATGAGAAAATTTTACATGACATTTCTGGCAGGGGCCCTGGCCTTCCTGCCCTACTTTGTAACGGCCCAGGAACTGATGCAAAATGGTGACCTGGAAATCTGGGCAAACAGCAATATGCCTTCAGATTGGGACAAAGCCGAAAACATTAGCCAGGAAGCGGTTGAAATCCACAACGGTTCGTATTCGGCTGCACACGAGTCAGCAAGCAGTACCAAGGACTTCCAGCAGGATATTGAAGGCGTTATCGGAGGCCAGAATTACACCATCAGCTACTGGTACAAAGACAACGACTCTGCTGCCAGGACAAGGATATGGTCCTACTGGTTTGATTCGGAAGGTAGTTATTTGTTCGACAACGAGGACGTGCTGCGCCCCGACACTTACAGCGAGGACAATGCAGAATGGCAGCAATTTACGACTACTCTTACGGCACCCATCAACGCTGCCGGCTTCCGTTTCGAGGTCAGGGTTTACAACCAGGACAACCTGACAGGTGGCCATGTTTATTACGATCATTTTTCGTTTGTGGGCGACGTGACAATTTACCCCGAGCCCAGCAATTACCCCACCGACTTCACTGCAACAAGCAATGGTGTGAATATTACCCTCAACTGGACTGATGCGATCGGCGATCAAGTGCCCGGTGCCTACCTGATTCTGGGCGAAGAAATGCCCTTACCTGGTGCAGCGGCTTTTGAAGTACCGGTTGACGGCACACCGGTGGACGACGACCTCGATTTCAGCGACGGTTCCGTGTCGGTTAATGTACTTTACGGTGTCGAAACATATAAATTTTCAGGCCTGGCGCCGGGAATGGGTTACCAATTTATGATTTACCCGTACACCAACACCGGTAGCGACATCAATTACAAAACCGACGGGGAAGCACCCGGTGCCAATACCGTTACCGATGACATCGTCATCGTGAATGAAGAAAATTTTGACAACGGGCTTGGAACGTGGACACCTTATAGCGTGACCGGCGACCAGGAATGGTACCAAAGCGAGTTCGGCGGCCAGACTTTTGCCAAAATGTCGGGCTATGACGGCGCCCCGTTTGAGAATGAAGACTGGCTGATTTCGCCCAATATGGATTGGTCTAACTTTAGCGAGCTGAAGTTCAAATTTATTTCGGCCATGAATTACACCGGCCCCGATTTGCAGTTGTTCTATTCTAATGATTACGACGGCAGCGGAAATCCCAACGACTTCACCTGGACAGAAATCACCGATCAGTTTTCATGGTCCGGCGGCGGCTGGAACTGGGAGGAATCGGGCGAAGTGAACATGCTTCCTTATGCCAATACAACTGTTTACCTCGCTTTTATGTTTACCTCTACAAGCAGTGAATCGGCAACCTGGGAACTGGACGATCTGATGGTGTTTGGCATGAGAACCGATGGCGTGGGCGACAACAACGAAAAACATCTCGGGGCTTATCCTAATCCGGCTTCCGATTATCTGACCATCGATCTGGATGCTAAGGCAGACATTCAACTGATGAGTATCAGCGGACAAATGCTGATGCAGGAATCCTTCCCCGAAGGGCAACATCAAATAGACACCGGCAGCCTGCCCGGCGGTATTTACCTCTTGCTGGTGAGGTATGACGACGGCATCATTTTGAACAGAAAAATTGTTATTGAGTAATACTTTTTCTGATTTCCAGGGAAACCCGGCGGATGATTAATTTCGCCGGGTTTTTTTACCACCCAAGCCAAAGCCTTTGTATTTTTGCAGTCCCGATAATTATTTGGCCGGCGGTACGTTATAAGTGTACCCAACATGAGAACGAGACTCCTGATATTAACCCTTTTGTTGTCCCTGGCGGGGACCCCGAGACTTTTGGGCCAGAAATTGAGCGTTGTCCGGCTTGAGGTTCCGGCAAACATGGAAGTGGAAACCTTTCATGTGGAAACTCTTGACGTTTTCGGAGCGCTGGTTTTTTACGAAAGCAACTAGGTAAACAGCGATGGTCAGCGCAAGTGGTATTACGCCCTTTTCAATAAATCCATGAAGCAGCTTTGGCTCAAGTTCGTACCATTGCCTGATAAAATCGAATTTGTTGAGGCCAAAAGGCATGGGAGCAAGCTACACATGCTTTTCAAAAATATCAACGGTCCGCGATTTGAAAACGGATTTTATGAAATTGTGACCTACGACCTGAAAGCGCAGCACTTTACCAATATTTCGGGAAGCATCCCCTTAAAAGCAGGTATCGGAGGCTTTGAAGTACTTGGAAACATGGCCTGCATCGGGCTTAATCTTCGCAGAGATGAAACGGATGTGCTTTTCGTCAACCTGAACAACGGCGATATTTCGCCGGTTCACCTGGAAGAAGGAAGCCAGAACTGGATTGAAAACATCCTGTCCGACAAACGCAAAAAGAAATTTTATGCCGTACTGAAAACGATAAAGGACAAACGCTACATGTCTGACGAAATCATTGTTTTCGGTAAAGACGGAAAGCAGGAAAAGGTGCTGGAGATTGAAAATCCGGTAAGCCTGAAAATCTTACGCTCATTTGTTCTGGTACCGGTAAAGGGCGAAGAACTGACCCTGATGGGCACCTACGATCTGGTGACGGGACGCAATGCGTCGCTGAATGACGTAAAAGAGGAAACCGAACAGCCCAAAGGCGCCGGACTTTTTTTTCTGCAATTTTCAGAAGACAGTCTGAATAAGCTGAGATTTTACGACTTACTGGGCTTTGATAATATTTACGGCTCACTGGCAGGCAGGCAGATGGACTACAGCAAAAACGATGTGAATGCACAGACCCGTCAACCCAAGAAAAGCCTGTCGGCACTTTTCCATTTTTTAAATCCCCAGGTGCTGTTGAAGGACGATAAGTACGTTTTCACCGTGGAGCTTTACAAACCTTATTACCGCACTGAAACACGCATGGATTACGATTACTACGGTCGGCCTATTCCCTACACTTACAGCGTGTTCGAAGGCTATAATTTTTACGATCTGATTATTGCCGGGTTGACCAGGGAAGGTGAACTCTTATGGAATAATGATTTTCCGATCTATAACCTGAAGTCCTTCACGCTGACACCCAATGTCATTGTTTTCAAAGACGGCAATTACATTTCAATGGCTTACGTCAACGAGGGGAAAGTCCATTCCTACACCATCGAAGGTCCGGTTGATATTGCCCGCGAAGAATCGGAAATTATTACCAATTTCACCAAGGACAGAATAGCAAGCGATGCCTATAATTTCATCAAACATTGGTATGGCGATTATTTTTTGATTTACGGATATCAGAAATTGAAAAACAGAACACTGGCCGACCAAAGCACACGGACAGTGTTTTATGCGAACAAAGTAGCTTATAAATAAGTAAACAAACACATGAGAAAACTGTGGCTGATAAAAAGCCGGCTTGCTTTTTTAATGAGATCCAAAAGCAGATACGACATCCATTCTCCTTTTGTTTATGAGGTTGTCAACGATGTGTTGCGCGACAACACAAAGTACGAAGACTACGTTGAGTTGCACAATCTTAAAAAAAAGCAGGCCAAAAGGGAAGATTTTATTGAAACAGTTGATTTTGGTGTCAGGGCGGGAAACACCGAGTACAAGGTGCTGATGGTGCCCAGGGGAAGGATGGTCAGGGAGCGCACCACCGGCAACAAGCGTCTCCGGTTGCTTTACCGCCTGAGCCGGCACTTTAAACCGGAAATCATACTGGAACTGGGTACAGGTGCGGGGATGAGTGCAGCCTACCTGATGAAGGGATTCCCGGATGCAAAAATGATAACCCTCGAAGGCTGTGCAAGCCTGGCCGATTTTGCAGAGGAATCTTTTAAGAAACTGAAACTGAAGAATATTGAAATCGTATCGGGTCATTTTGATGTGACACTGAATGACATTGTAAAACAGGAAAATAAACTGGACCTGGTGTTTTTTGACGGTAACCACCGGAAAGAGCCCACCGTGAGGTATTTTGACACCTGTCTGGAAAAAGCCCACGAGGGAACGGTCTTTGTGTTCGACGACATCCACTGGTCGCCGGGCATGGAAGAAGCCTGGAAAATCATCAAAGCAAACGACCAGGTCAGCGTGACCATTGATTTATTTTGGATGGGGCTGGTATTTTTTAAGAAGGGAATTGCCAAACAGGACTTCCTGATCAGGTTCTGACGTTTTTTTTGAAAGTTATACGTACTTCATTCGTACTCATCAGAATTTATTTAGATTTGTCAATGATGAAAGAAGAAATTATCAACTTTGAAAATATTTCCCGCTTTTATTACGTGGGAAGCGAAACCGTCAAAGCCATGGTGGATGTTTCGGTACGCATTTTCCGCAACGAATTTGTGGCACTGATGGGCCCCTCGGGTTCCGGAAAATCGACCATGATGAACATCCTGGGTTGCCTCGATACCGCCACCGGAGGCCGCTATTTCCTCAATGGCACCGATGTAAGCAAACGAACGGACAACGAACTGGCAGACATCCGCAACAAGGAAATCGGTTTCATTTTCCAGACATTTAACCTGCTGCCGCGTTCCACGGCCCTTGAAAATGTGATGCTGCCCCTCATCTATGCCGGGATTTCCAAACACAAACGGCTTGAAATGGCAAAAGAAGCACTCCGCCAGGTGCAGCTTGCCGACCGGATGATGCACAAACCCATGGAGCTTTCGGGCGGGCAGCGCCAACGGGTAGCCATCGCCCGTGCGCTGGTGAACAAACCTTCCATCGTGCTGGCCGACGAGCCCACGGGCAACCTCGACTCAACAACCTCCATTGAGATCATGGGCCTGCTGGAGGAAATCCATAAGCTGGGAAACACCATCATCGTGGTAACGCACGAAGAAGACATCGCCCTGCATGCCCACCGCATCATCCGCATGCTTGACGGCCGCATCGCCTCCGATGAAAAAAACACGACTGTCAAAACAATGAAAGATTATGCGATAGCAGGGAGTTGACCGGATTAAAGTACAGAAGCCGGTCAAACCAACTTCAACTTGTTGAGCGCCGCACGGCAAAACACATCCGCCGGAAAAGGGTCAGGAGCCACACTAAATCCATACTGTCACCCCTCGTTTAGAGTAAATTTCTGAAAATCAAATCTTCCGTGTATGGGAGGTTGCATTTTCCTTTTTCTTTCATTATCTTTGTACCCTAAGCTGTTAACATATTGTTAAATGCACACACATTCATTGATTAATAGCTATCTATGAACACCACGCAGTAAGATCTAATAAATACATTCATATTCGTTTAGCCTTTCTCCCGATTCTCACCTGTTAAACTTTAAATCCATGAAAAAATTATTTACACTGTTTCTTGTATTCTCCTCAATGATCTTTACTACTGCTGCCTTTGCACAAACGTGGACTGACAAACTGCCACAGGAAAAAATTGCAAATGGTGAAGAGCTGACCTTTTTCGAAATCCGGAACGCATTTAATGATTATTGGGAACCGTTTAATGTTAAAGACGGTTACTACGTCGAGAATGGTGTCAGGAAAAAGGTCCCCGGCTGGAAACAATTCAAACGCTGGGAGTGGTTCTGGGAAATGCGTGTTGACCCCGTTACGGGCGAGTTTCCGAAGACCTCTGCCGCTGAAATCCGGCGGCAATTGAAACAAGACCCTGAATTTCTGAATGCCACCGGCAACTGGTCGTCCATGGGACCCAACACCGTTTACGGTGCTAGCGTCGGACTGGGACGCCTGAACTGCATTGCCTTCGTTACCGGTGACAACAACCGTTTTTATGTGGGCTCTCCTTCCGGAGGATTGTGGCGAACCACAGATGGCGGCAGTAACTGGGAAGTATTAACCGATGAAAACGATGCACTTGGCGTGAGCGATATCCTGGTTTACGAGGGCGCTTCTGCAAGTACCGATACCATCTATATCGCCACCGGCGACCGCGACGGGGGAAGCATGTGGTCGCTGGGAGGCGGACAGGTTCACGACAACAATACCATTGGTGTGCTCAAGTCGGTTGACGGTGGCGCCACATGGTCCACAACAGGTCTTACCTGGTTGCCCAGCGACAAGAAAACGGTGAACCGTTTGCTGAAACACCCGGCTGACGGTGATTCAATCTATGCTGCCGGAACCGACGGGGTTTTTCTCAGTACCGATGGCGGAACCACCTGGCCGGTAATTCCCGGTACCATCGAGTTCATCGACATGGAATTCAAACCTACGAACCCGGATATTATTTACGGATCAACAAGATCGGGCGCCATTTATAAGTCGTCTGATAAGGGCACAACCTGGAGTTTAAAACTGACAGTTGCAACCGCCAGGCGTGTGGAGCTGGCGGTGAGCGACGACATGCCCGGCTGGGTTTACGCTGTGGTGGTTGCTTCAACCAGCGGTCTGGAAGGTATCTACAAGTCGGAAGACAGCGGTGAAACATGGACCAAGGTTTTTGACGGTACCATCAGCGGAAACAACATGTTGGGCTCTGCCTGTGACGGTACCTCAACCGGAGGGCAAGGCACCTACGACCTGACCCTGGCGGCAAAACCAGACGACGCCTCAACGCTATACGCTGGTGGCGTAAATACATGGAAATCAACAGACGGTGGGTCAAGCTGGTTCATTGTTAGCGCATGGTCATCCAATAGCTGTGGTGTACCCATCGTGCATGCCGACAAACACTGGATGGCATTTCATCCCGGAACGGGTGAATTGTTCGAGTGCAACGACGGCGGCCTTTACAAAACAACAAACGGCAACACATGGACCAACCTAACTGATGGCCTCATCATCGGGCAAATTTACCGCATCGGTGTTTCAGGGCTGACCTCCAATAACGTCATTGCAGGCTTTCAGGATAACGGAACCCATTCCATGCTTTCGGGCAACTGGAAATGGGTGATCAGCGGCGATGGCATGGAATGTTTTATTGATTACACCGACGACGACACCCAGTACGGAACAATTTATTACGGAAGACTGTTCAGAACTATGGATGGCTGGTCGTCGGCTTACACTGAGATTACATCAAATCTGTCGGGCTTTGGGGCGTGGGTAACACCTTTTGCCATCGATCCCGTGACCAACACAACACTTTACACGGCCCGCGATACGGTTTGGAAAACCACCAATCAGGGAGGTACATGGTCGAAGATCAGTAACTTTAACGCTTCCGGTACTTTCAGGTCGATGGCCATCGCACCCTCAGACCCGGACACCATCTACGTGGCCACCAAAACAAAAATCTGGGCTACGTACGATGGCGGCACTTCCTGGACAGAAATTACGGGTTCCCTTCCGGTTGGCACATCCAACATTACTTATATTTCGGTGAATTCCGATTTTGCCGATACACTGTGGGTAGCCATGGGCGAGTACAATACGGACGGTGTTTACCAGTCAACCGATGCCGGGGCAAGCTGGACAAATATTTCGACCGGTCTGCCATCCATCCCGGTGATGTGTGTCATCCAAAATCGTCAGAATACTTCCGAAATTGAATTGTATGCTGCTACCGATGTGGGGGTTTACGTTAAAGCAGGCAGTGCCAACTGGACACTTTACAGCAATGGTTTGCCCAATGTTGTGGTTGCCGATCTGGATATTTACTACGATGACGTTAAACCGAATCGCAGCCGTTTGCGTGCAGCTACCTTTGGCAGGGGACTCTGGGAAACGGAATTGTATGCGCCGGCCAGTGCTACACCTGTTGCCGATTTTGACGCTAACGATACCGTTCCCTTGGTTGATTCTGCGGTGCTTTTTACCGACATTTCAAACAATGACCCCACAAGCTGGTCGTGGTCATTTACACCTTAGACGGTAACCTACCTGCAGGGAACATCCTCAAGCTCGCAAAATCCGGTCGTGTCTTTCGATGCTGCCGGTACCTATGATGTTGAACTAACAGCCACCAATGCCAACGGCTCCGATGTTGAAACCAGGACGGCATACATTTCGGCGGTTGCACCGCACATCTGGACGGGTGGTACCTCAACCGACTGGAATACCGCTTCCAACTGGGATCTCGGTACCGTTCCCGATGAAACAAATGATGTTATTATCCAGGCGGGTGCGACTTATTATCCGGAAATATTGAATTATTTTTACGTGAATTCCGCTATCGGAACTTATAAATGCAAAAGCCTTACCTTGAAAAGCGGAGGCATGCTTACCGTTGGTTCCCTAGCATCACCTTCCTGGGATATGAGAATTTATGGAAGTGTTACCGTAAAAAGCGGAGCTACTTTAAAAGTGTGTGATGATGTTGATGTTTATTCAGGCGGCAGTTTAATGATCACCGGAGGAACTGTAACAGGCTTTGTTAACACTACGTCAGGATTTGGCGATGTGCTTTTCAGAAGTGGCTCTTCAGGAAGCATGACGTCCGGATCGCTGACAGTTTATAGCGACCTGGTAAGTTATTCCGGCAGCACCTGGTATGCTTCCGGAGGAACGGTTCATCTTGGTGGATCGGCCAGTACAGTAAAGATAACTCACTACAATTACGGCGTTTATGTATATGACCTTGTGGTTGATACAGCTGTTTCCGGCTATATCAGCAACTCATCAACAGCAACACTCCAGGTAAACGCAAACTTTACTCTTGAGCCCGGCGCAATGTTTTCGGTATCGGCAGGTGAAGCAATTCAGGTACTTGGTGATTTTCTGCTCAAGAGCACTTCGGCAGCGACAGCTTCACTGAAAAACCAGGGAACCCTGACAATATCAGGTACTACCACCATTCAACGTTTTATGACCGATGGAAAATGGTCGTTGATAGCCAGTCCCGTTGCGGGCGAAACGGTTAACAGCCTGTATTTTTCCGATGCCCCCGTAACGTGGCTTCAGAAATACCTGGAACCC
>JAJRWG010000082.1 GCA_024276895.1 Bacteroidota bacterium | reverse complement strand
GGCTCTGGGATTCGGCATTTTTATGGGCATCGCTCCAATTTGGGGTTTCCAGATGCTGACGGCGGCATTCCTGGCACACTGGCTGCGCCTCAACAAGGTGCTGGTGCTGGTGGCATCCAACATCAGTATCCCGCCGCTGATCCCTTTCATTATTTATTTCAGCTACAAAACCGGCGGGCTGTTCCTGAGCAACACACAGACTTTCAATGACGATACCCTCAGCTATCTGCAAAAACACATCCTGTCAGGGCATTTTTATAAAACCCTCAACGAATTTGGTTACAGCATTTTCCAGTATATCGCCGGCAGCCTCGTGTTCGGTCTGTCCCTCGGACTGGTTGTGCTATTGATTTCTTATTTAATTTTGAAAATTGTGGCCGGGATGAAAAAAGAACACGTCACTTGACGTGTCATTGATCAAACCGCCGGAAAGCATGACAGATATCATTGACAAAACCCATGGGCACTTTTTTTTTATACCTGTTCCGATTATTTGAGAAACACAAAATAGCCCTGGTCTTTTTGGTGGTGCTCATTTTGGGTGCGAGCGGGTTTTATGCCTCGAAGCTGAAGTTATCGGAAGACATCACCAGGGTGCTGCCCGGCAATGCGCAGCTCAGCAAGATGAGTTTTGTGTACAACAATTCCAAATTTCTTGACAAGGTTGTTTTCAACATCGCTTTGTCTGACAGCACGGTCAATCCTGATTTGCTGGTGGCTTTTACCGAACGTTTCAAAGACTCGCTGCTTGGCCGTTACATGCCCGGACCCATCCGCTCAATTGACGAAGCTCCTGACGAAACAAAACTGCTAGATACCTGGGAACTGCTGTACAACAACCTTCCCCTTTTCCTGAGCGGGGCCGATTACGCTCATATTGACACGATGCTTGTCGCTGACAGAATAGGGCAAACCCTGCAGTCAGACTACAAAAGCCTGATTTCTCCGGCAGGTTTTGCAACCAAAAGAATGATCAAAAAAGACCCGTTGCATTTGACGCAGATGGCCCTTGAAAAACTCAAATCCTTCGGGATGAACGATAACTTTGAGATTTATCGCAACCATTTCTTTACCAAAGACCACCGCAACCTGCTGCTGATCATTTCCCCTTCGCAGACCAACAACACGGCAGTCAACGAAAAACTTTTCCGCGGAATTGACCGGTTGGTGGGACAACTGGCGGGGGGAGAATTCAGCAATGTTAAAGTTGAATATTTTGGCAATGCGGTTGTGGCACTGGGAAACGCCCGGCGCATCAAAAAAGACATCCTGATCACCGTTTCGCTGGCGCTGGTGGCACTCATTATTTTCATCAGCCTGTTTTTCCGCCGCAAGCGTGCATTTGTCCTGGTTTTTCTGCCGGTGCTGTTCGGGGCCACGGTTGCTCTGGCGGTTTTGTATTGGTTGGAAAATGAGGTTTCGGCCATTTCGCTGGGCATCGGCTCGGTGCTGCTGGGCATTTCGGTGGACTTTGCCCTGCATGTTTTTTCGCATTACCGCAGGCACAACGATCTGAAGCTGCTGCTGAAAGACATTTCCACGCCCATTATTTTGAGCAGTCTCACCACTGCCGCTGCCTTTCTGAGCCTGCATTTCATCAATTCACAGGCACTCAACGACCTTGGCTTGTTTGCCGCAGTGAGCGTGCTGAACGCGGCCCTTTTTACCCTGGTGGTACTGCCCCACCTGCTCAGACGGAAAAAACCCAAAGAACCCCTTTTTAAGAAAGGAATGATCGACCGCATTGCCGCCGTGCAGCTTGACAAGAAACAGTGGCTGAAAGCAGCCGTCCTACTCATCACCATACTTTTTTACTTTCTGGCAAAGCGCGTGGAATTTGATGCGGACATGATGAAAAACAGTTATATGAGTGATGAACTGAAACAGGCCGAACAAAACCTGAACCGGCTGACCAGCCTGTCGAAGAAGACCATTTACCTGGTGATTCCCGGCAAAACCCTGGACCAGGCCCTCGAGAGGAACGAAACCGCCAAACTCATCATCGACAGTTTACAAAGTGCGGGGCTGGTGAAAAGCGCCGCGGTCATCAATAACCTGCTGCAGTCAGAATCCGGGCAGCAGCGTGCCATTGAACGCTGGTACCGGTTTTGGGAAGGCCGGAAACAAAACACCATCAGTACGCTGAAGGAAAAGGGCGGCGAACTGGGGTTTAAACCGGATGCATTTGACGGATTTTACAGCTTGCTGAACAAAGACTTCACCACACTGAGCCCGGAAAAGGCCACTCCCCTCAACACCATGATCCTGAACAACTACCTCATCGACACCGACACGCTGGATGCCGTTGTCAATGTGGTGAAGGTGGACAGCCGGACCGAAGACATTGAACAGGTTTACGATGCTTTTTCCGGACGGAAAGATATTTGGATAGTTGACAAGCGCTTGCTCACCAGTGAGTTCATGAAAATCCTCAACAACAATTTCAACAAATTGATTGTTATCTCGCTTTCCCTTGTTTTTGTCATATTACTGCTGGCTTACGGCCGCATCGAGCTGACCGTTCTTACCATGATCCCTGTTCTTATCAGCTGGATATGGACGGTGGGGATCATGGGCTTGCTGGGAATTTCGTTCAATATTTTCAATGTCATCATCCTGACTTTTGTTTTCGGTCTGGGCATCGATTACAGCATTTTCATCATGCGCGGTTTGATGCAGAATTACAAATACGGGACAACCGATCTGTCGTCTTACAAGGTTTCAGTTTTGCTTTCGGGTGTCACAACGCTGCTGGGCATTGGTGTTTTGATCTTTGCAAAGCATCCTGCCTTACGTTCCATCGCCACCATGTCCATCATCGGCATTCTGACGGTTATTTTTATTACCTTTCTGTTGTTGCCGCCTTTGTTTCGCTGGCTTGTTACCTACAAATACGGACTTCGCAAACCGCCGGTTACCGCACTCGATTTCCTGTTTTCCATCGCGGCCCTGTTTTATTTCATGTTCAGTGCCGTTGTGATGACCCTGCTTTCTTTTGTGCTCCGGATTGTGCCCGGCAGCAGTCAAAAGAAAAAGCTGTTCTTCCATTGGATGTTCAGCAAGATGACCTGGTTTTTAATTTACATGAACTTTTTGTCCCGAAAGACCATCATCAATCCCAGGGGTGAAGATTACAGCAAACCGGCCATCATCATCGCAAACCACCAATCGCACGTTGACCTGATGCTGATGATGCTGCTTAACCCGCGGGTACTTATTCTTACCAACAGCCGCAACTACAACAATCCGGTTTACGGGCCGGCCTTGCAGTACGCCGATTTTATACCATCTGACGAAGGTTTGGAAAACATCGTTGAAAAGGTACGCGAAAAAGTCAACGAAGGCTATTCCATCGTCATTTTTCCCGAGGGGCATCGCAGCGATTCGGGGAAAATCAAGCGTTTCCATAAGGGGGCGTTTTATCTTGCCGGGCAGTTAAACCTGGAGGTGCTGCCCATCATCATCCACGGACAAAACCAGGGTCTCAAGAAGAGTGAATTCTTTTTGAAACGGACCTCGCTGGTCACCAAGTTCCTGCCGCGCATCGACCTGTCGGCAGGGGAATTCGGCCACAACCTGAAAGAGCAGACCAAAGCAGTCAGGCGGTACTTCACCGGGGAATACGAGAAGGTGAAGGAGGAATTTGAAACGCCGGAATATTTCAGCCGCTTAGTCCGTATGAGTTACCTTTATAAAGGTCCGGTGCTGGAATGGTACACCCGCATAAAAGTCAGGCTTGAAGACGATTACAGCTTGTTCGACGAGCTCATCCCACGCAAGTGCGTTATAACCGATCTGGGCTGTGGTTACGGTTACCTTGCCTATATGCTTAACCTGGTTTCGGAAAACCGCATGATCACCGGCATTGACTATGATGAAGAAAAAATTGCCATAGCTTCCAACTGCCCCCTCAAAAACGACAACGTCCGGTTCCTGACTACCGACATCACCCAAACCGTGCTGGAACCCAGTGATGTTTTTGTCCTTCTGGATGTGTTGCACTACCTGCCCGAAGAACTTCAGGTGGAAACTGTCGAAAGGTGTATCTCCAGGCTCAATTCCGGCGGCATGATCATCATCCGCGATGCCGACAAGAGTTTGGATAAACGTCACAAGGGAACTCGTCTGACCGAATTTTTTTCCACCAATTTAGGATTCAACAAAGCCCGTTTTAAATTGGAGTTTGTCTCCCGTTCGGTGATTGAGGGAATTGCGGAAAAACACAAACTGAAGCTGGAAATCATCGACAACACCCGGCGGACTTCCAATTTGGTTTATGTATTACAAAACAGTTTGTAATCAAAAGGTTAAGTAACAAACTTTTCCAAAGTTCCGAACTTTGGAAAAGTTAACGGGCGAATCCACATTGCTTCAACCCAACCCTTGATTCGCAGTGCTGATAAACTTTCATCCTTTTCTAAAATCATTATAAATTGTAGTTCGCAGACCTTGTGGACTAATT
Source organism: Bacteroidota bacterium (assembly GCA_024276895.1). Lineage (GTDB taxonomy): Bacteria > Bacteroidota > Bacteroidia > Bacteroidales > F082 > B6-G9. The sequence continues at coordinate 564 of JAJRWG010000082.1, read as the reverse complement.
AATTTCTATTTTTGAAGTAACCAAATTTTGAAGAAGCATGAAGAAATTACTACTTTTCGTTGCAGTATTGTTTTCGGGTTTTCTTTCGGCACAGGATATTATCATCATGAAAAATGGTGATGAAATTAAAGCCAAAGTACTGGAGATTAACGACAACGATATTCGTTACAAAAAAGCCACAAATCCTACCGGACCCACTTACAAAATCATGATCTCAAAAGTTTTTATGATCAGATACGAGTCGGGTGACAAGGATGTTTTCGGTGTAGCTGGTGAAAAGCTTGCTGCCGTTCACAATGAAGTTGAAGTTTCGCAGGCTTACCGTCCTCCGGATAAGTTTGTTTACGACCGGGAGATCGGAACCGATGGTTGCCAGATCAAAAAAAGGGAGGGAACCCGGCTTTACGGGAACCGGGCAAACGAGATCTTTTATCGCAACGACATGGTCTTTTACGGTTTCGACCTGACTTACCTCAAGTTGTCGAATCCCGGCAAAACCGGTGAAAGCTCCATCCTTGTTCAGAAGTATTTCAACGAATGGAACGAGGTGCTGTCCAACGATAT
>JAJRWG010000081.1 GCA_024276895.1 Bacteroidota bacterium | reverse complement strand
TTATCGTCTGTGAATTCGCCGCTGTCAGGGTCGATGGCAAAGTGGTAGTAGTCCACCTCCAGCATTTTCCCCATCAGTCCCTTGGTCATTTTCAACCATTTCTGAATTCGTGACGGGGCTTCCGTCAGTTCACCCAGATAAAGGTCCACCTGCTCCAGGGGGACGGGTTTCCCGGGCAGGTAGGTGCCGGTGCCGGTTATTTTTACTTTTTGCATACTTTCTTCAGCGCTTCCAGATATTCTTTTTTCCTGTACTTTCTGTAGTTTCCCATGGCGATGGCCGCCAGTTGCAGGGCGTTTTCCATCAATTCGTTTTTCGGGAAAACGGCATCCGCCACCTGCAGTTCAAGTGCCTCTTTGGCTGCAAAGGTACTTCCTTTCATGATGAGTTCGATGGCTTTGGCTTTGCCTGCAAAGGAAATTAGTTGGGGGATACCGCCGGCACCGGGGATGAGTCCGAAGCCCGTTTCGGGTAGCCCCAGCAGGGCGTCGGTTGCGCATAACCTAAAGTGGCAATGCAGGGCAAGCTCCAGTCCCGAGCCGAGACAAACGCCCTGAATGGCAGCAATTACGGGAATGTTCAATCCGTCGAAAAAACGGAAACAGTTGTAGTTGTTCAACAACAGACTTTTTGGCTGTCCGGTGGAACGGATACTTTTCACCAGTTCGTCCAGATCGGCGCCGGAGGAAAAATGTCGTCCCGAACCGGAAACTATTAATCCAGAAACCCCACTTTGTGGGATGGTTGCCTGGGTCAGTTGTCGCAGTTCCCTGAAAAAGGCTGTGTCCATGCGGTTTCCGGGCGGGGCGTTCAGTCTCAGCAGACCGATGCCGTTACGGACTTCCCACAGGATTTTGGTTTGAGAAACGCTTGTTTTCACCTCTCACCCTCCTGCTTTTCTGCCATCTGCAAAGCCAGTTTCACAAAAGCATCCACGTCTTGCCGGATTTGTTTCTCCCGGTCTTCGGACCTGTTTTTAACGGATTGCATCACCGCCCGAATGACTTCCAACGGCCTGCCTGCCGTCATCTTTTCCGCCAGTTTGATCGCTTCCGGAAGGGACTGTTTTTTGCCGGTCAGCCGGTCAACGATTCTCAGATCAAGGGCTTTTGCCGCATCGATGAGGTCTCCTTCCAGCACCAGTTCCAGGGCGGTAGTTTTTCCGCTCAGTTCAGCCAGCAGGCGGGTGCCGCCCAGTCCGGGAAAAAGTTCGTGGTTCACTTCGGGAAAGGCGAACAACGCATTTTCCTCCGCCAGGCGAATGTGGCAGGACAGGGCGATCTCAAGTCCGGCACCGAAGCAAACGCCGGAAATGGCCGCAATTACCGGGATGTTCAGGTTTTGCAGGTATTTCAGCAGATGATTTCCCTGTAACAATTGTTCGCTGAAACGGTTGGCGTCGCGGATTTGTTTTTGGATAATTTCAGGGTCGGCACCGGCACTGAAATGTCTGCCGCTGCCGGCAATCACAAGGGCTTTGATGCCACTTTGTACAAAATCACGAAGGCGTTCCGGTTTAATGAACTCCGGATTGTCCAGGTAATTCTGTGGCGGATTGCTTAGCTGCAGCAGGCCTACATCGCCCTGCCGTTCCAAAGTGCTTTTGAGTTTTTGAGTCATTTTCTCATTCTGTGAAAAAGGCCAGTAGTTCCGGGGGCATGTCGGCGGCTTTGTTGTCGCGGTCAAGGAAAAGCCCTTTCAAGGTGCTTTTGGCCACCGTTTTTCCCGTTGTGTTGTTGATCAGGTGGTGGTGAAAAAGCAAAAAAGGTGTTGAAAGCTCCATCTGGGTTTCGATCCTGACTTCGTCGAAAAGCCTGAGTTGACGGATGTATTTGATGTTGGTTTCCACGATGACGATCTTGAATCCCGACTGTTGAATATTGTCAAGCAGCGCCAGCCGGCGAAACAGATCCCAGCGTGCCTGTTCGGTGTAATTGAGGTAAACGGCATTGTTCACGTGACCGTACGAGTCCAGTTCGTAACCCCGCACCTGCAGATGAAAATCAAATTTTTCCGATTTTTTCCCCATGTTTTGTTTTGGCTTCCCGGTTTAAACCTTTGTTATTTCCCGATATAAAATATCCCTATATTTGCCATCCCAAATTAACACATTTTCTTTTAAAACGAAGCATAAAAATTGAGTGAATGATGCAGGTGGACGATAAAATCAAAGCGGAAGTGCGTGAGGTAGTGTATGATTTCTTTGCTGAAGAATGTGAAATTGATGTTTCTGAGATCACGGATGATTCCAATATTTTCACTGATCTGGGTGGCGACTCGCTGATGTTTCTGGCACTGATAGAAATTTTCACTAAAAAATACGATCAGGAAATTGACCTGAAAACCATCGGGAAATACAGCGTAAAACATCCGGTGGAAACCATCGGTGAACTGGTTGATATGCAGTTGCTCATCATCGAACACGGGAACAATATTCTTGAACTGGATCGATAAGCATGAAAACCGCTTTCCTTTTTCCTGCTTTCGTTTCCGAATATATTGGTACAGAGCTTGACATCCTGAATTCACTTTCCGATGATTTCTCATCACTTAAAGCACGGGCTTCCAAACTTGACGGAATTGACCTGACCGGCTTTTCGCTGGAAGACGAAAAATTTACCGGCGACGAGCTCTACAGCCAGATCATCACTTACATTTTAAGCTGCAGCCTTTCGGATGCCCTGCACAAAAAGGGCATCCGGCCCGATTACCTTTCGGGCTACAGCATGGGTCTTTACGCATCGCTTTACGCCGGGGGTACCGTGTCGTTTGAAGACGGCCTGCTGATGGTGGTGGTGGCTTTTGCCCTTGCCAAACGTGCAATAGGCGAATCGGAGTTTGCCATGGGCTCGCTCATCGGTTTTACGGAAGATGAGTTGCAAGAAATGCTGGATGAAGGCTTTGACAGCATCGGCATTGCCAACACCAACAGCCGCCACGCACACCTTGTTACAGGGTCTCGCGGGCAGTTGCTCCGCCTGGTTGAAGAGGCGACAGCGGCGGGTGCTTTGCATGCGTCGGTTTTAAGTGTGAGTGTGCCCTACCATGCCGCTGAGTTAAAGGATGCCGCTTCGTTCCTGACTGATTTCCTGGCCTGGGAAGTCGATTTGAAGGACTCGCGTTATCCCATTGTATCCTGTGTCGATCAGCGCATACTCACCACGCCCGACGAGATTGCCAAAGAAGTGGAGGAAACCCTGTACCGGCGTATCAACTGGATGAAGACCTTTGAAAAACTGTGCACCTCAGGTGTGGACACTTTTGTGGAATGCGGTGCAGGCAAAAGCCTGTCCAGGATCGCCCGCTTCCTGCCGGGAGATTACAGTATTTATCCCATGAGCAAGCTGGAAAAACTTTTGGGTGGCTTGTGAGGGATTAGCGCTAATTTCTTGAAAACGTTTGGAGGATATTCCTTCTCCCGTAAGTACGGGATCGGAATTGAACGAAAGGTGGTTGGGGATTCCTTTGCTCGTTCCTCGCCCGGAATTAAACGGGAGGAAGCTGGGGATTCCTTGATGGTTCCTTTCCCCGATCGTTAAATCTCGAAACCAAGACCTCCGGCAACTGTCCGGGTCAAATGGGGTTATTGAGACTTAATCGCCCTGGTTCGTTCCAGCAAGGTGGTGTAAATGGGTTGGTTGCCAAGAAACGCCGTAACCAGTGAGGCTGTTACCGAAGTGATGATCAAAGGCAAGATCAATTCAAAATTTGATGTCATTTCAACCGCAAGTACCAAACCTGTAAGCGGGGCTCTTACTGTTGATGCAAATATTCCTGCCATTCCTGCCACGGCGAAAACACCGGAATGTAAAGCCATATCCGGGAAATAATATTGCAATATGCTTCCGAACAACATGCCGAACACGACGCCGAGGGCCAGCAAGGGTGCGAAGATACCCCCCGGTACACCGGTGCCATAACTGAAAATTGTTAGCAGTAACCTGCCAAAGAACAAGATGAGCAGGAATTGCAACGGAAATGAATGGTCAAGCACCATTCTGATGGTGTCGTAACCGCCTCCAATCATTTTCGGATAAAATATGCCAACCGTCGCAATAACAAGTCCGGCAGCAATTGCACTGACAATCAATGCTATTTTTGATAAATCCTTGAAAAAGTTCAGTGACAGGATCAATAGCTTATTAAAAAGGTAGCCAACGAAGCTGAAGAAAATACCGAGGGCGATAAACAACCACAGGACGGATGATGGCGGGGCCTCGAAAACCATCATTTTAATGACCGGATCGGCTCCGATCAAAACCCGGACCACAAAGTCTGCTGTTCCCGATGCAACCATAATTGCCGCCACGGAAAAGAAAGTGTACCTGAAATGACCGTGCATTTCTTCAATAACAAAAATGATCCCCGCAAGCGGTGCATTAAAAGCACTGGCAAGTCCGGCAGCCGCTCCCGACGAGACCAAAGGATTGTTTTCATCGTCGGGTTGCCTGAATACATCCTTGATCATTTTACCGATGTTGGCCCCAAGTTGAATGGTGGGGCCTTCACGACCCAGCAACAAACCGCTTCCCAGCGAAAACAGGGAGGCAAAGAATTTCACCGGCAACACCCTTTTCCAGCGGATTGGCCTGATCTCGTCCAAAGCACCCTCTATCTCGTGAACGCCGCTTCCCGAAGTTTCAGGAGCAAATTTTCTTACCAAGTACAAGGCAACGCCAATACCTGCAACCACAAACACGAATGGCAAAACCCAACTGACAAGTCCCGAATCGCCGGCACCATCAAACAGCTTGTGCCTGAATACATCAATGTAATCGAGAGTGAGCCGGAAAACCGAACCTACAAGTCCCGCAATCGCTCCGACCAGAAAAGCGTAAAAAATTAATTTGAAGTTCTTTGCATCCGCTTCCACAAATCTTTCATCAGACTTCCATAATCTTTCCTGCTTTTTTGAAAGTGATTTCATTGGTGATTACTATTTAAAGGTCTCAGTTTCATGGTTTTTGTCGCTGAAGCCAGCCCGTCAAAGAACCAGTGTCTTTAAAGAAAATTTCGGATAAATGTAAGCCATTTTCCCGGATGCCCGAAAACGACGGACATTTACCATGCTAAATCGTATTGTGAGTTGTTACGAATGAAATAACAATTCGTTTTGACAGGCGATGTTGAAATAAGGTAAATAAGGCCTGTTTGTTTTTTATTGCAGCTACTGAGGCCGGTATTTTCATTTTGTTAACGGCTGCATGGGTCTGCTGACTTTTCCGCTCAGTGCCGGGCTGTTGCAAAGGCTGAGCCTGAAGGTGCAGGCCAGGGGAGCCT
>JAJRWG010000080.1 GCA_024276895.1 Bacteroidota bacterium | reverse complement strand
TTGAGTGCGTAAATGTCGTCGGCAGTGATCTTCATGCCCATTTCCTGCATTTCTTTTTCGTTGAGTTGCTGCAGCAGCATGGGAATCCACATGCCCTCGCCGGCAAATGCGAAAAAGCGGAAAGCAAGGGTGAAAACAAAAAGAGTGATTATGATTTTGAACTTCATCGGTTAACGGTTTTAATAAATGAAGCCGTAAAAATATTGAAAATTATGCATTGGCGGGTTATGGTAGAAATCCTTTCCCGGAAAACCCGGAATTGCCGTTTTAACTTAAATTAGCAGCTTTTATTTCCCCAAACACCATGATGAAATATTCTTCATTTTTGTTGATTTTGATGCTGGCAGCCATCCGGGGCATCGGCCAGAAAGCAGATTTTCTGCCCAAACAAAACCTTTGGATTACCCAAGCTCTTGACCCGATCGCATCGCAAAGTTTCGGACGCTTTGATGCGGTTTGGGAAAGTAGTACCCCTGCCGACTACGCCCTTTCCAGTTTTGCTTTCGGCTTCCAGAAATCCTTTGTTGCATGGAATTTTTCCGAAGACATCGGTTTCGACATCGGCATCGAGGGCGGGGTTTTCACCCAGTTTGAATGGACAAAACGAACCGGGGAGCTTGAGCGCTACATCCTCAGCACTGATTACCTGGTCGGCCTGCCGCTGGTGCTCCGGGTGAAGTCGTGGAGGATCCGGCTGCGGCTGTACCACCTCTCGTCACACATGGGCGAAGATTACATCTTCAACAACCGGATCACCGAAAAAGAAAAAACCAACAATCTTTACGAGCAGGTGGATGCCACGGTGCTGTACCTTTACAAAAACTTCAGCTTTTACCTGGGTGCCGGGGCGGTTTTCCGGGCCATCAGGCACAGGAAACCCCTGGTCTTTACCGGCGGTGTGGATTATTTGCTGCCGCTCAACCCCCAGGCATCCGTTGGACTTTTTGCATGACTTTACATCGACAGCCGGCAGGAGTTCGATTATTCGCCGGCTGTGCACCTCGGACTGGGCGTCAGCCTGGGCAAACCCGACAGGCGCCGCCTTAAACTGCTTGCGACTTACTTCAACGGCCCGCTGCCTTACAGCGTTTTCACAGGCAAACCCGTACAGTGGCTGGGCATTGGTTTGTATATCAATCCTTTTTAGATTTTTTAGGTGCACTGCCGCATGATTCATTCATGTGCCTTGACCGAATTGTTTCGAGGCATCAATAATTCGTATTTTCGCCACCATCAATCAACCGGGCATTCATGAAAAAAATCAAAAGAGCAATCAACGATTACCCCCTGGCACGATGGGGAATCCTGATTCTGGTGGGATTTATTTTATCGGTGAATTATTACTTCTACGATGCTTTTTCCACACTCAAAGACCTTTTGGTCAAGGAGTTTGGTTTTTCCAATACCGATTACGGGCTTTTTGTGTCGTTTTATTCCATCCCCAACACTTTCCTTTTAATGGCCGTGGTCGGCGGCGTAATTTTAGACAAACTTGGCATCCGGCGGACGGGCTTTATTTTCATTTTCTTCATGGCTTTCGGCGCACTGCTCACTGCTTACGGTGCATCGAAATATTACAGCAACGGAGGCTTTGGCCATGCTTTTATGCAATCGTTTCTGCCCGGTTATTCTCCCGAGCTTAAAATGATGCTTCTGGGGCGCTTCTTTTATGGACTGGGTGCCGAAACAAGCATTGTTGTTGTCAGCAAAATTCTGGTCAAATGGTTTAAGGGCAGAGACCTTGCACTGGCATTCGGTTTAAAGGTGGGCTTTGGCAGACTGGGTACTTTTGCCGCTTTGCAGATATCGCCTGTGATTGCAGGTGATGGCGAAGGGCTGAATATTGCCATCTGGTTTGCGGCAGTGTTGGCGCTCATGGGGCTGTTGGCTTTTGTGGTTTACATGCTGTTCGATATCAAAATCGACAAACAAATCGCCCGCGAAGAAGAAATACCGGAAATAAAAAGATTCAAAATCAGTGACATCAGCGATATTTTGTCCAACAGGGCTTACTTTTACATCGCGCTGCTTTGTGTTACGTTTTACGCTGCCGTTTTCCCTTTCATGGCCTTTGCACCCGATTTCTTTTACCACCGCTTCGGGATGACCTACGAACAAAGCGGACGGATTGCGTCCTTGCTGCCTTTGGGAACGCTGGTTTTTACCCCTTTGTTCGGATTTCTGATCGACCGTTACGGCAAGGCTGCAACAGCAATGATTTTTGGTTCTCTGGCCCTGCTACTGGTTCATCTGACCTTCGCCTTTACGGGCATCGCGCCCTATACGCCAATGGTACTCCTGGGGATCGCCTTTGCACTGGTGCCGGCGGCCATGTGGCCATCGATGGTGAGGCTGGTGGACGACAGCAAGATCGGAACAGCTTACGGTTTGATGTATTCCATCCAGAACCTGGGCCTTTGGGGTGTCCCCATCCTGGCCGGGATGATACTTGACAAAACCAATCCGGGCAATCCCGAAACCCTGAACTATTTGCCGACCATCCTCATGTTTGCCGGACTTAGTTTCCTGGGACTGTTGTTTGCCTTTTTGCTGAAAATCGAGGACAAAAAAGGAGGGTTTGGTGTTGATCTGCCGCTGAACAAAAAGTAATACTGAGCCTCCTTTTACCACTATCCATGACAAAAGTTAAAAAGTTGGAATAAAAACCTTTCTCCCTCAAAATAAGTGATGTTCGTAAGTTGCGAAAACATTTACTTTTGCCGCCCCGAGACAAAATATTTTAATGAAACTGAGACTTGCAGTACTTCTGCTGATATTGGGACTTTGTGGTTCGTCACTTATGTCCCAGGTAATTGCCCCGCAACTTTGGAACAATGCCAGCGTTGGATGGAACATCAACGATAAATTCTCGTGGAGAAATTCGACTGCTTATAATGTTTTGCTGTCGAATGAAACTCCATGGGCTGAGATCACCTTCACCTCAACAGCCGTTTTTAAATTCCATCACTTTATGGAAGCATCAGCAGGCGTTTATACGGCCAGAACAAAGCAAACAATAGAGCTTTTCAGTTACGAATTCAGGCCATTTATCGGATTTAGGATAAGTACCGGCAATGAAAAAAGATGGCAGATAAGTAATTTGAGCCGGTTGGAAATGAGGCAATTTATTTATTCGGATGTGGAGAATGACTTTGGCTTTAGGTTTAGAAACAGAACCTATGCGGCGGTTTCACTCAACAAGCCGTCAATGGCGATAAACAGAAACAGGTTGATCCTGTACGGTTATTTTGAAGCCTTCTTCAGCATTGGCCAGGAAGTAAGAGAACGTTTTTTTAATCTGTTTAAATACAAAATGGGCCTTGCTTACCGTTTGAACGACAACTGGGGATTTGATTTAGGCATTATTTATCAGGATGCAAGAAACAATGTTGTTTTACCTGCGCAAGCTCCGACCAACCTGATTACAAAATACATCATTAATTGGGGAATAGTTTATGTGATTACTTCCAAAAAAAACGATCAGAAGTGAAAAACGAGCCAAAGGCAGGACTTGGCCGTAGGATTCAGGAAACTTTTTTGCTGTTCACGCTGCTGCTTCCTTGAAAGGCTGTCTTGAGGAAGGGCCTTAGCTGCAAACAACAGGATGGTAATCAGGATGAAAAAATACTTTTTCATAAAAAATCAGTGGCTTTTCCGGTTGAATTGAGGAGACTTAAAACAAAAATAAGTCTGTAGAATAACAACGGAATATCAATGTTAAAATTATAATTCCATAAAAATAATTGACACATAATTTGCTTACCTCCAATATTTTATTCATATTTGCAAATTGAAGGCAAAAAACAAGCAACTTTTTGAACAATCCTTCAGGGCAAGTAATCTTTTCTCATCTTAAATAATACCGTTATGAAAACAAAACTTTATTATTTGACAGGATTTCTGATTTTCTTTTTCTGGTCAGTCACAAATGTTTTTTCTCAGGCAGTCAGTCCTGAAAAAGTAATCAGGCCAATTGGCTTTCACAAGCTTGAAAATTTAAGCGCCGTTAAGGTCATTCCTCCGGGTTACCGCGACCAAAGCTGGAAAGAAAAAACCATCCCGAACAAAGACGGATTTCAGGAAGAATTTAATGTACCTTCCGAATGGACCGGTCCCGACCCTGTGCTGCAAAATCAAATGTCGGGCGGGCGCTCGACGGCCACTGTAGGCCAAAATTTTGCGGGTCAGAATAATGCAAGCGGGGTTGCTCCTCCCGATACCGATGGAGATGTGGGCCCGAACCATTACATGCAAATGGTAAACCTTGCATTCCAGATATGGGATAAAAGCGGCACCTCGCTCTACGGGCCGGCAGATAACAGCACGCTCTGGGATGGATTTGTAGGTCCCTGGACAGGCACCAACGATGGCGACCCTATTGTTTTGTACGACGAATATGCCGACAGGTGGATTGCCTCACAGTTTTCACTGCCCAATTATCCGGATGGTCCCTTTTATGAACTGGTGGCCGTTTCCGTTACAGGAGACCCAACGGGTGCGTGGTACCAATACGCTTACGAATTTGCAAATATGCCCGATTACCCGAAATTCGGCATTTGGCCCGATGGTTATTATTTAACTATCAATCAATTTGCACCGCCGAGCCTGAATTTTGCCGGCGCTGCTGTCTGTGCTTTAGACCGTGCAGCAATGATTAACGGCGACTCCACTGCCGCAATCCAGTTTTTTAATCTGGGTACAGCCTACGGCAGCTTACTCCCTGCTGATGCTGACGGTGCAACACCCCCCGACGCAGGAACCCCCAATTATTTAATGAACCTGGGAACAAATTCGTTG
>JAJRWG010000079.1 GCA_024276895.1 Bacteroidota bacterium | reverse complement strand
GCAACATTAATCATTTGACCTGATGGCTTGGTTTGGATGAAAAGGCGAAAGTACAAAATGTTAATTCAATTTTTCAAACTAACTTTGCCGGAGAAAAACTTTATCCGATGCCTGAAAACAACAATTCATTTCATTTGCGGTTGCTCGAAACCATCAACAAGGCTAACCGGATAGTTTCACAGCAAAAAGGAATTGACGAAACCCTTTCACGCCTGGTGGAAGCCCTTCCCATGCAAAAGGGGGCATCGCGAACAGCTTTTTTCCGGATAATTTTTCGTGACCGTCAGTACAAGTCACAGACATTTGTCCCACGCAGCATTTGCAGCGAAAGGAGTTTCAAAACACGGCAGGGCAGCGAGGGCCACCTGCAGTTTTGTGTGGCACAGGAGGAACCCGATCTGGAAAACTGGATGAAAGAACAACCCGGCTTTCTGGACAGCATGCTTGATTTGCTGACCAAGTATCTCGACCAGCAGGAACAAGACAAAAAGCTGCTGCCGCCACAGGAAACAACCCGGCAACCCGACGACTTCAGGGCATCACTGGGTATCCGTTTTCTGCAAAGATTCCTGAACAAAAATACTTTCAACCGCGATGTGTACCACGACCTGATGCCTTTCAAGGTTGGCGAAATCCTGCTGATATCCAGTCTTTACGATGCCTATGCCATCGAAAAGGAAGGCCGCTTTTCGGAACATATGTTCGGCCAGTACGGCCAGTTGAACCTGACCTCGTTTCCAAGGATAACCGGCGCCTCCTCCGTAAGCCAGGCCCTGGAATTGCTTAAGTCAAAGCATTTCGACCTGATTATTTACATGGTTGGGGTGGACAAAAAAATGCCCATCATCGTCAGCGAGCAAATTAAAAAGGACTACCCTTACATACCCATTTTTCTGCTGCTCAACAACAGTGTTGACGTAGTTTATTTCACCAAACAGCAACAAAAGTATTCCTTCATCGACAACCTGTTCGTCTGGAACGGCGATGCCAACATTTTCTTTTCGATGATCAAATTGCTGGAGGATCAGGTTAACGTGTGGAACGACACCAGTCTGGGACAGGTCAGGGTAATTTTGTTCGTGGAAGACTCGCCGATCTACTACTCGCGTTACCTTTCGTTCATGTACCGTGTGCTCATGGCACAAACCAAGCGGTTGATTGACGATGTGAGTTCCGATGAGTTGTACAAAGTGCTCCGCATGCGCGCCCGGCCGAAACTGCTGCTGGCCACCAGTTACGAAGATGCCCTGACCATTATCAACAAATACAAGCAGTTCATGCTTTGCCTCATCACCGATGTGAAGTTTGCAAAAGACGGAGCGTTCAACGAAAATGCCGGGGTGGAATTGCTGAACTACGTCCAGCGTGAGTTGAAAAACCTGCCCACCATTTTGCAGTCGTCGGATCTTAACTACCGCGAAACGGCCAGGGAGTACGGCTCATTCTTCATCCATAAACACTCCGAAACGCTGTATAGTGATTTTGAGCAGTTTATCACCAACTATCTGGGTTTCGGCGATTTTGCATTCAAAGACAAATCAGGAAAGGTTGTGGCCGTGGCAAACAGCATGAAGAGTTTTGAAAAATACATCAAGATCATTCCTGACGAATCGCTGGTTTACCACGCCAGCCGCGACCATTTTTCCATGTGGCTGATGGCCAGGGGCGAGATCAGAGCAGCCAGTTTTATCAATCCCAAAAAGGTCAGCGACTTTTCCTCGACCGAAGAACTGCGCCAGACCCTGCTGGATTTGATGAAGGAGTACCGCAACGAGCAGGACATCGGCAATGTTCTTCCTTTCAAGGAAGACCAGGAAATTACAGAGGAAAATTTGTACCTGCTGGGCGATGGCTCCATGGGTGGCAAAGGCAGGGGGTTGTCGTTCATCAACGCACTGATCAACAACTTCAATCTGCAGGGACGGCTGCCGGGCATCACCATCCGTACGCCCAAAACATTTGTCATCGGTACACTGGAGTATGAGACCTTCATCAAGTACAATGAACTGTCGTCGACGCTGGTTAACGAGCAGGATCATGCTGTCCTGAAAAAGGATTTTCTTGCAGGCTCCCTTTCCAACGAATTGGAAGGCAAACTCCGTCAATTGCTCGAAAATATTAAACAGCCCATTGCTGTCCGCTCGTCGGGCATGTTCGAAGATTCGCTGGCCCAGCCTTTTGCAGGCATTTTCGACACCTACCTGCTGCCCAACAACCATCCCGACACGGAGATCAGGCTCAAACAGTTGTGCAGCGCCATCAAGCTGGTTTATGCCTCGGTATTTTCGCCAACGGTAAAGGGTTATGCCAAAGCAATCGGCTACAAGCTGGAAGATGAAAAAATGGCGGTGATCATCCAGGAAGTGGTGGGAAAACATTATGGTGATTTATTTTATCCAAACCTCAGTGGCATTGCGCAATCGTTCAATTTTTATCCTTTTGCCCACATGAAACCCGAAGAGGGATTTGCCGTTGCCGCCGTGGGTCTGGGTAAATACGTGGTTGAAGGAAACAAGGCCTACCGTTTTTCACCAAAATATCCGGGCACCGAAATATATTCGCTCAAGGATCAGTTTCGCAATTCCCAGGTTAAATTTTACGCGGTTGACCTGGCCAAAAAGAATCTTGATCTCCTGGAAGGTGAGACGGCCGGACTGGCACTGGAAGACGTGTCTGTGGCCGAAAAGCATGGCGCCCTGAAGCATTGTGCATCGGTTTACAATCCCGACAGCAACACCATTTACCCGGGACTGACGAAAGCGGGACCACGCATCATGAACTTTGCAAATATACTGAAATACAACTACGTACCCTTGGCCAAAACCCTTGAGGTCGTGCTTGAACTGGGCAAGGAAGCCATGGGTACAGCCATCGAGATCGAATATGCTGTTGACCTTAGCAAAGACCGGAACGGTAATGCCTCATTTTACATATTGCAAATTAAACCCTTGATCAGCAACACCCGCGAGTGCAACATCGACCCGGATAAAATCGACAGGGAACACCTGGTGCTTTATTCGGAGCAGGGCATGGGTAACGGTTACCTGGACCATATTTCAGATGTCATTTTTGTCAACCTTGAAAATTTTGACCGGACCAAAACCGAGGAAATGGTGGTGGAGATCGAACAGTTTAACGAAAGCATGATCAAAGACAACAGGCAGTACATTTTGATCGGGCCCGGCAGGTGGGGCACCCGTGACCGCTGGATAGGCATCCCTGTGAAATGGTACCATATCTCCAACGCCAAAGTCATTATCGAAACCAGCCTGCACGATTTTCCGCTGGACGCTTCCTGGGGATCCCATTTTTTCCACAATGTGGCCAGCATGAACGTGGGCTATTTTACCGTGCAGCACGACCACCACAAAAACGTCATTGCTTACGACACGCTGAACAGGCAACAAGTGGTGCGCGAAGGAAAGTTTTTTACCCATGTGCGGTTCACTCATCCGCTCATTGTTGAAATGGACGGCAAGAAACGCATCTACCTTATTTACAGCAAACCCCCGAAAGCGAAAGATGGGGAAGGGGGGGTGTAGCCCCCGTTTCAGGCGTCCCCGTTTCAAGCGTCCACGCTTGAAACAACGAAAGAGACTTAGACTAAAAATAAATTGGCGGTTTATCCGTTTGGTTCACAGAAATTAACACGATCGTAAACGGGACTGGTCGTGCCCGCGTACATTATTTTCTAAATTTGCCATTTCTTTTTTTAAGGTTGCAATATTTTTAGATAAAACCATGAGCAAAATACTGGAAAAGGAGTTTTTTTCTGAAAACGTCGTCAGGCTCGTTTTGGATGCTCCTGAAATTGCCCGGACACGCAAACCCGGGCATTTCGTCATTGTAAAGATCGACAAACAGGGTGAACGCATCCCGCTGACCATCGCCACTTCCGATCCCGATAAGGGAACGGTTACCCTGGTCATTCAAAAGGTCGGGGTTACCTCCGCCAAACTGGCTGCCATGCAGGTGGGCGACGAGATCATGGATGTGGTCGGCCCGCTGGGAAAAGCCACCCACATCCAAAAAACGGGAACCGTGCTTTGTGCCGGCGGGGGCGTTGGTGTGGCACCGCTGCTGCCCATTGTCGAAGGCTTCAAAAAAGCCGGCAACCGTGTGATCACCGTGCTGGCTGCCCGTACCAAAGACCTGGTCATCCTCGAAGAACAAATGCGTGCCTTTTCCGACGAAGTCATCATTATGACCGATGACGGTTCCTACGGCAAAAAAGGACTGGTCACCGCAGGCATGGAAGAAGTCATCCAACGCGAGAAAGTGGACCTTTCGGTTGTCATCGGCCCGGCCATCATGATGAAATTTGCCGCATTGACAACCAAAAAATACAACATCAAAACCTACGCCAGCCTCAACACCATCATGGTTGACGGCACCGGCATGTGCGGCGCCTGCCGCATTACCGTTTGCGGCAAAACCAGGTTTGTTTGTGTTGACGGTCCCGAATTCGATGCCCACCAGGTTGACTTCGACCTGATGCTTTCGCGACTGGGTGCGTACCGCGAACAGGAACAGGAAGCTTACCAAAAATATTTAGAAACCGTAGAGATTGCCGGATAAATGGAAAATATACTCGAATATCTGAAAGCCGAAAGAAGCCAGGAGTGGCGGGCCGAAATCAGAAAAAGCATGAAGGCTAAAGAACGTATGGAAAAAGCCCGTACGGAGATGCCTGAAGAAGACCCCCTGGTCAGGAGTGTCAGTAACGTGGAAGTCAACACCGGTCTGACTGCCGGACAGGCTGTACTGGAGGCCCAGCGCTGCATCGACTGTCCCAGCCCTACCTGCATCACGGGCTGTCCGGTGGGCATTAACATCCCCAAATTCATCAAAAAAATTGAGGCCAAAGATTTTCTCGGCGCAGCCGAAGTACTCAAAGACACTAACGGTCTGCCGGCTGTTTGCGGACGGGTTTGCCCCCAGGAGAAGCAGTGCGAAGCCCAGTGCTTTTACACCATCAAAATGGACAAGCCTCCTGTGGCCATCGGTTACCTGGAACGCTTCGCCGCCGATTACGAAAGGGACAGCGGTAAGATGGCCATCCCTGATACGGCCGAGTTCAACAACATCAAGCTGGCCGTCATCGGTTCAGGCCCTGCAGGGCTTGCCGCCGCCGGCGACCTGGCAAAGTTCGGTTACGACGTCACCGTTTTCGAAGCCCTGCACGAAATTGGCGGTGTGCTCAAGTACGGCATCCCTGAATTCAGGTTGCCCAACGAAATTGTAGATGTGGAAATTGACAACCTCCGCAAAATGGGCGTCAAATTCAGGACCAATTTCATCGTGGGCAAAACAGCTTCATTCGAAGACCTGAAAGCACAGGGCTACCAGGCCTTTTTCGTGGGGAGTGGCGCCGGATTGCCGCGTTTTATGAACAGCCCCGGCGAAAATTACAACGGTATTTTCTCCTCCAACGAGTACCTCACCCGCGTTAACCTGATGAACGCAGCCAATCCCGATTTCGACACACCGGTCATCAGCGGGAACCTTGTGGCGGTCATTGGCGGCGGCAACACAGCCATGGATTCGGTGCGTACGGCCAAACGGCTTGGTGCCGAAAGAGCAATGATCATCTACCGGCGTTCGGAAGAAGAAATGCCTGCACGGGTTGAAGAAGTAAAACATGCCAAAGAAGAAGGCATCGAATTTATGAACCTGCATAACCCGCTGGAGTACTACGCCGATGACAACGGGCGTGTCAACAGGATGAAAGTGCAGAAAATGGAACTGGGTGAGCCCGATGCTTCGGGACGCCGCAGACCGATCCCCATCGAAGGTTCCGAATTTATGGTTGACGTGGACACGGTGGTGGTGAGCGTGGGTGTTTCGCCCAATCCGCTCATCCCGGCCAGCCTGCCGGAACTGAAAGTGACCGACTGGGGAACCATCGTGGTGAACAAGGAAACCATGCAGACTTCCATCCCCGAGCTGTTTGCCGGCGGCGACATCGTCAGGGGAGGGGCTACGGTCATTCTCGCCATGGGCGACGGCCGCAAAGCTGCAGCAGGCATGCACAAATTCATCATGGAGAAGATCAAGGCCAATTAGGCCGGCACACTCCCGGAAAACGGAGCAACGCATTTGGAATATTCATTTAACTCAGATTTAAAATGGCAGAATTAACCACAAAATATCTCGGACTGACCCTCTCAAACCCTATTATCGTGGGCAGCTCGGGACTGACTGATTCGCTCAGTAAGATCATCGAACTGGAAAAAAACGGCGCCGGTGCCGTGGTACTGAAATCCCTGTTCGAAGAGCAGATCATGCTCGAAGCCGACCATCGCCTGAAAAAGGCCGAAGCTGACGGCATGCTCTATTCCGATTATTCAGAGACCCTCGATTATATCGATGTTTTCATCAAGGAAAAAGAACTCAGCGGCTACCTGCAACTGATCCACGACGTCAAAAGCAAGGTGCTTATGCCCGTCATCGCCAGTGTGAACTGCATCAGTACCATGGAGTGGACTTCTTTTGCAAAACAGATTGAAGATGCAGGAGCCGACGCGCTGGAACTCAATATTTTTGTCATGCCTTTCGATCCTGACAAGGCATGTGCTGACAACGAGTTGCGTTACTACGAAATTCTGAGAAAAGTAAAGAAAACGGTTAGTATTCCAGTGGCTGTAAAAATCAGCCCCTATTTTTCGAATCTGGGGAAAGTTATTTTAAGCCTGGAAGAGACCGGCGCCGACGGGGTCGTGTTGTTTAACCGTTTTGCCAGTCCCGACATCGACATCGACAACATCAAAGTTACGGCTGCCGACGTGTTCAGCACGCCACAGGAAATTGTCAACTCCCTGCGCTGGATTGCGCTCATGGCCAG
>JAJRWG010000078.1 GCA_024276895.1 Bacteroidota bacterium | reverse complement strand
TGCTACTGTTTGTTTCCTGCTCGGAATCCGAAAAGCATTGGGGAAAAAAGCTCAGACCTGAACCAAAGAAAGCTGAACGGGAGAATCAGGAAATATTGACCGCATTGGAAACACGCAGGCAGGTTACGAACATTGCTCCCGAGTTGAACAAAGAAGGTCCAAAGTCACTTTACCAAAGCACCCGGAAATTAAACAGCGCCAGGGAAGTCGGCAACAGTCTGGAGAAAATTGCTTCGCGAACCGCCCTGGTTTCACGCCAGTTACCATCTTCACCGCTTCGTCACACAAACGAGCTTCTTTCAATCCAAAACAAGAGCAATATCCACTGGGGACTACGCATTGTTTTTGACAACGATATTTTCAACAACACCGATTACTACTACACCAATGGCGTGGCCATCGAACTGATTGCGCCACTTTCCAGCCGCTCTCCCGTCAACAAAATACTGCTGGGAGTCAGGGACGCCGATGTTTCAATCAACGGTTTTTCGCTCCGGCAGAACATGTACACCCCCACCAACCCGGATGTGACAAAAATTCTCACAGGTGACCGCCCCTTTTCGGCTTTTATGACCCTGGGCATGTTTCGCGAAACCACGCATTTTGCCAGGCGGCTCCAGATCAAAAGTGCCATTGAGGTCGGTGTGCTTGGCCCGGCTTCGCTGGGGGGAACCATTCAAAGCGGCCTGCACACCGAAGAGCCGGTGGGCTGGCAAAACCAAATCCAAAACAGCTTTGTCATCAATTATTTTCTTTGGGTAGAAAAAGGCCTGCTGCAGACCCGCTTTTTTGAACTCAATGCCACCGGAAAGGTTTTTGCAGGTATGCTGTTTGACAAAGCCGGTGCAGGTTTCAGCTTACGTGCCGGACGTTTTCTACCGGTCTTCAGGGGACCCCACAGGCTTGCGGCCGAAACGAATAAAAACATCCCGCTCAGGTTTTGGTTTTTTGCCAGGGGTAATGCCAGTTTCGTACTTTACGATGCCACCCTCCAGGGCGGGCTTTTTAGTAAAAACGACCCCTACACCATCCCCGCCGGCGACATGAACCGCCTTGTCATTCAGGCCAGTGCAGGCTTTGCGGTTTACAGCGGGAACCTGGGCATCGAAGTGGAAAACATCTTTTTAACACCCGAATTCGAGGGGGGACGGAGTTTCGGTTGGGGACGGATTAAACTAATTGCTGTTTTTTAAATACAAAATGAGTATGGATAAAATAAAGCGGAACGGAAACGGAAAGATGATGAACGCTTCGGTACCGGAAGGGGGAACCATTGACTTTCCGGTGACTTTCGACCTCAAAGCCGTCATGCATGGCACGGTGAGCGATGCCGACAACAAGGAAAGGCTGGTGGTGGTGTTTGATAAGCTGCTGGTCACACACAGCTTCCGCCGTAAGAAACTGAGCAGCAAAGGTACTTACGTCAGTTTTACTTACAATGTAACGCTTACCAGCAAACAACAAATGGACCTGCTTTACGATGCCCTGAAACGGGTTGAAGGATTAAAATTTGCTTTATGATTTACAAACTGCTTGCCATTGGTCTGGGTGGGGCATTCGGTGCCTCATCGCGATACCTCATCTATTATTATTTCGAACGTTTTCACAGGTCCGATTTCCCGTGGGCTACCTTGTTGGTTAACCTGTCAGGCTCGTTCCTCATCGGTTTTTTGTGGGGCTTTTTTGACCGCTACTATATTTCGCCCGGCATGCGCATGTTTATCTTTATCGGTATTCTGGGCAGTTTCACCACTTTTTCCACTTTTGCCTTCGACATCCTCAGCCTAACCAGAGACGGCCAGTTCAGGCTGCTGCTTACCTATCTGCTGGCTACCAATGTCCTTGGTATCGGACTGGCTTTTGCCGGTTTTTACCTTTTTAAATACGGTTGATTGCGTGAAATTCAGATGCAGCTAAGTTCTTCTATTTACTGCAGGGCCTTTTCTCTCCCATTTTCCAAATCTAAATCGAAGACCGGAGTTTTCATTTACTAATTGTAACTTTGCAGCGCAAAAGTATTTCAAAAGCACATGCACTACATTGAACCTCATTACACCTGGCGGCAATTGTACATTGCATCGGATGATCCCCTCTCCCCATTTTATGGCAGGGAGTACAGCGAATTTGAACTCAGCCAGACCATTTACAACCACTACATCCATCCCCAGTGGGATGCTTTCGGTTCCAACACCCTCTACCTCAAAATTCTTTTTGTGAATTACGACAGGCACTACTGTGTGATTGAACTGCTGGGCGAATGGAACGACACCCTGTACAATGATGTCATGTTTTTTTATCGAAACGTGATCGAAGAATTGCTTATGCAAAACATCCGATACTTTATCCTCATCGGTGAAAACGTGCTGGAATTCCACTCCGACACTACTGACTATTACGAAGAATGGTTCGATGACCTGGGTGGTGACGGGTGGATCATCTGCCTGAATTTCAGGGATCACGTCGTCAGGGAGTTTACCGATGCAAACATTGACTACTATCTCGCCTTCGGAGGCAGTTTCGACGAACTTGCCTGGCGCAGCTTGCTGCCCGACCAGTTGTTCGAGCGAATGAATTCGTTAATCACCAAACGCTTAGAGTACTAATGAATACAAAGGCCGTTGTTTTGAAAATTTACGGGAAAGTACAGGGGGTGGGCTTCCGCTACTATACCCAAAAAAAAGCAAGGGATATGAAACTGAATGGCTTTGTACAGAACAAGCCTGATGGCAGTGTTTACGTTGAAGCCGAGGGTGATGCAGGCCAACTTGATTTGTTTATCGATTGGTGCAAGGACGGCCCTTCCTGGGCAAGGGTTACAAAAGTTGAGCAACAGTTTGTGCCCGTTTTGGGAAGAACAGACGGATTTTTTATCAGGTAATCGAAAGATGATCCAGGGCCATTTTGGATTCACTGTTTTACAGCCCGCAGGAACTCACGTTTCCCCGGCGGCCCCGGCAGTTTCTCAATTTGGAAACCGGCTGCTTTCAACGACCGTTTCACTGATCCCTTGCACGAATAGGTCGTCAGTATGCCCCCCGGTTTAAGGGCCCGGGCAATCTTGATAAAACATTCCTCCGTCCACATTTCAGGT
>JAJRWG010000004.1 GCA_024276895.1 Bacteroidota bacterium | reverse complement strand
TGATTTTTTATGTAGTTGTAAACTTTTTCGATTTGTGACCTTCCGTAAGAAAATGCACCGTATCCTTCCTGCCAGCCGAATTTGCTTTTGAACCATTTTTTCTCGTTAATGAAAATGGATGAACTTCGTTTAATTTCCCAATCGGTTTCTGAAACCGATTGAACCGGGTTAAATCCCGTGAAAATATGAATGTGATCATCCACACCGTTGATGATGATGGTTTTGTGTTTTAAGTTGGTCAGAATTCCGCTGATGTAGCTGAAAATCTCTTCGCGGTATTCTTTTCTCAGGGCTCTGTCGCGGTATTTAACAGCAAAAACAAGCTGAATGTATAGTTGTGAGTAAACTCCGGGTTTCATTTTTGATACTTTTAACTACAATCGATTTTATCTATCGCCTCCGTCGAACAATTTTCGTACACATTTCTTTCTACAATAATTCAACCGCTACGTTGTAATTCATTCGATGCTGGGTTATTGCCCGTAGGGCATCAATTCTTGTAGAAATTATTTTAAAGAGCGCAGCTTCCCCGTAGGGGATTAACAAATACAATTCAATTTGATGTCTAAACTTCTTATCTATCGCCTACGGCGAATAACTTTCATATTCAATTCTTTCTACAATAATTCAACCGCTACGCGGTAAAGCGCTAGGGATGTCTCGTTTTTGCCCGTAGGGCATCAATTATTGTAGATAAATATCTAAAGAACGCTGTTTCACCGTAGGGGATTAATTTTTATTGTCTCCATCCGTTTCAACACTTGCCGCATGCACCTTTCGTTTTTTCTCGTAACCCGCAATTTTTCCAATGAATACAAACAACATCGGATAGAGGAAACCCCCCAGGAAAGTCGCTACCGTCATTCCACCGAGCAGAGCCATACCCATTACTTTTCGTGCTTCGGCGCCGGAGCCTGAGGCGATGACCAGCGGAAATACGCCAAGGATGAAGGAGAAAGCCGTCATCAGAATAGGGCGGAAACGCGATTTGGCTGCCGCGATGGCTGCGTCGAACAAGCTCAGCCCTTTCTTGAATTCGTCGTTGGCAAATTCCACAATCAGGATGGCGTTTTTGGCTGCCATGCCGATAAGCATCACGAAGGAAACCTGTGCAAAAATATTGTTTTCAAATGTGGGTGAGAACAGTCTGCCTGTCCAAAGTGCAAATAGCGCCCCGAAGATGGCGAAGGGTGTGCCCATCAAAATGGCAAAGGGCAACGACCAGCTTTCATACTGGGCCGACAGGATCAGGAAAACAAACAGCAGCGAGAAGGTGAGGATAATGCCCAGCGAACCGGATGCCTTTTCTTCCTGGAACGACATGGCATTCCAGGCATAACCCATATCTTGTGGCAGCACTGTTTCGGCCACCTCTTTCAGTGCCTGGCGTGCCTGGTCGGAAGTGTAGCCCTCGGCAGGGCTACCCGTTACTTCCACCGAACGGAAAAGATTAAACCGGGTGGTGTAATCGGGTCCCGAAATGGCCCTGATGGTTGCCACCGTAGCCAGCGGCACCATTTTATTCACATTGTTTTTGATGAAGAAATTACTGATCTGTGACTCGTCAACACGGTAACGCGGCTCAGCCTGGATGTAAGTCTTGTAAAGGCGTCCAAACCGGGTGAAATCATTGACGTAAGCCCCGCCCATAAATGCTCCCACGGTAGTGTAAAGGTCGTTCAGGCGAATGCCCAGTTTAAGTGCTTTTTCCCTGTCGATATCCATGAAACGCTGTGGAACCGATGCCTGGAAAGTAGTAAAGGCTTTACCGATTTCAGCTCGTTCGTTGGCGGCTTTGATAAATTGGATGGTATGGCCGGCCAGGTATTCGGGTGTGTTTCCACCCCTGTCCTGAAGCATGATGCTGAATCCGGAACCGTTACCCAGTCCCGGAATGGCCGGCGGACCAAATGCGAAAACCTGGGCGCCCTTGATGTTCGCAACCAGTTTTTTGTTTACCTGTTTGATCAGTTCTTCGGCCGTGAAGTCCCGGTCGCTCCAGTTTTTCAGCGAAATGAACAGGAATCCGGTGTTGGATGTCATCGCTCCCGACAATATGCTGTAGCCCGTTGCCGTAGTGACGTACTCGACTTCAGGAAACTCCAGCAAAATTTCTTCCACCTTTTTGGTGATGGCATCGGAACGTTGAATAGAGGCCGCATTAGGAAGTTGAACATTTACAAAAAAGTAACCCATGTCTTCTTCGGGGATGAAGCCTCCCGGCACCAACGAGCCGAAGATACCTGCGGCAACGGTCATAATGACAATGAAAACGACACTGCGTTTGAGTTTACGTGCCACAATATTGGTGAAACTCATATACGAATCGGTACTCTTGTCCATGCCTTTGTTGAATTTGTCGAAGAACCAGCCCAGCGGGCCTTTGTAGGGTTTGGGTTCCTTCAACAGGATGGAACACAGCGCCGGACTCAGTGTCAACGCATTGATGGAGGAAACGATTACCGAAACCACAATGGTGATGGCAAACTGCTGGTAGAGTAGTCCGGTGATACCCGCCATCCCGGCAACGGGAATAAAGACGGCAATCAATACCAGGGTAGTAGCAATGACGGGAGCCGTTACTTTGCTCATGGCATCCAGCGTAGCCTGTTTGGCGTTCATGCCTTTGGCGATGTTCACCTGAACGGCTTCCACCACCACGATGGCATCGTCAACCACAATACCGATAGCCAGCACCAGTCCCAACAACGACAATACATTGATTGTAAAGCCCAGTGAAGGGAAGAAGATAAAAGCTCCGATAAGCGAAACCGGGATGGCCAGGGTGGGGATGAGGGTTGCACGCCAGTCCTGGATAAAAATAAAAACCACCAGAATAACTAGGATCAATGCGATGATGAGGGTAACAACAATGTCTCTGATACCTGCGTCAATGGCTTTGGTGGTATCCATGGATATCTTGTATTCGATGCTTTCAGGAAAACTCTTAGAAAGCTGATCCATATTGTCCTTGATTTGCTGGGCCAGCTCAACGGCATTTGACCCCGGCGCCTGGTACAGCGCAATGATGGCGGCGGTTTTGCCGTTGAGGCGCGGGATCATATTGTAGGTTTCCACACCCAGGTTAATGGTCGCTACATCTTTCAGTTTAATCTGCGATCCGTCTTTCTGCGTTCTTACAACAATCTCACCAAAGGCTTCCGGTGAATTGAATCTGTCGGGCAGACGGACAGTGTAAGTAAACTCCGTGCCGGGAGGGGCCGGTTCAGCTCCAAATTTCCCACCGGGTACAATGACATTTTGCTCGTTGATGGCATTGATGATCTCTGGAACGGTAAGTCCCATCTGTGCCAGCCTGTCGGGTTTTACCCAGATGCGCATGGAGTAGTCCGAAGCGCCCAGCACATCCACACGGCCGATACCTTTGACTCGGGCCAGTTGGTCTTTGATATTGATCAAAGCATAGTTGCCCAAAAACTCCTGGTTGTACCTGCCGTCCGAAGTCAGCGTAACCAGCATCAGGATGTTGGGCAGTGACTTTTCGGTCGTAACACCAAATTTTGTCACTGCAGCAGGTAATTTAGCCGATGCTGCCGATACCCGGTTCTGGGTCAGTACCGTATTCATGTCGGGGTCGGTTCCTACATCGAAAGACACCTCAATGTTCATGGTGCCGTCATTGGCGTTGGTAGATTTCATGTAAATCATGTTGTCCACACCGTTGATTTGCTGTTCCAGTGGCGTGGCAACCGATTCTTCCACGTTGATGGCATTGGCGCCGGTGTAGGTAGCCCTGACCTGTACAATGGGCGGTGTCAGATTGGGGTATTGTTCAATGGGCAGCCCGATAAGCGAGACCAACCCAACAATAACGATCACAATGGCAATCACCATGGCGACGATGGGCCGGTGGACGAAGAAATTTCCTTTATTTTCAGCCATAGTTCTAGTCTTGCGGGTTCGGTTGGCTTTCAAAAACAATCACCTCAGGGATAATCTCAAGTCCGGTACTGACTTGCTGGAGGGCATCAATTACAAGCTTGTCGCCTTTTTTCAGTCCTTCCCTGACCAGCATCATATCTCCGATACGATCGCCTACTATAATTTGCCGTTGCTTTACCTTGTTATCTTTATCAACAACAAAAACCGAATACTGTCCCTGCAATTCGATGGTGCAGCGCTGTGGAATAATGAGTGCGTCTTTCACTTCAGCCATTAACACGACAACCTTGGCATACTGACCAGGTTTTAGAAGCTTCTCGGGGTTCGGGAACACGGCCTGAACCAGCAGCGAGCCTGTTTGTGCGTCAACTTCACGGTTAACAAAATTGACGTAGCCCTTGTATTTAAAAGTTGAGCCGTCAGCAAGTATCAAACTCAGATTGTTTGTGTCATTCTGCCTGGTGTTTTCTTCCTTTACTTTTCTTAATTCATTAAATTTCCTGGCCAGGCGGATGTAATCGGCTTCCGTAATGTAAAACTCAACCCGAACGGTGTCAACCGTCGAAACAGTATTTAAAATGACCGGATTGGGCTGCTGACCCACAAACTCGCCAATACGTGCCTGTGTTTTTCCGATGATGCCATCAATGGGTGACTTCACCCAACAGTAACTGAGATTAATTTTTGCAAAATGAAGGTTCGCTTCCATTGCCTTCACGTAGGAAATGGCGGCGTCGTAATTTGCGCGGGCAGCATCCAGATCACTTTGGCTGATTGCATTTATCTCGGCAAGCGGTTTGATCCTGTTCAGGTCGCTTTCAGCTTTTGCCAGTGATGTTCTTGCTTCTGCCAGATAACTTTGCTGTGTAGCAACTTTCGATTCGTATTCCTGCGGGTCAATCTTGTAAAGCAATTGTCCCTTCTTAACACTTAAACCTTCCTCAAAATGAATGCCTTCGAGAAAACCGGTTACCCGCGCCCTGATGGGAATATCGGAATAACCGTAAACCTGTCCGACAAACTGCTTGTAGATTGGGACATCTGCCTGCTTAACCTCAATGACCGGTATTTTGGGGGGTGGGAGTGGGGGAGGGTTCTTTTCTTTGCAAGCGGCAAGTGTGAAAATAATCAGAAGTAAAATATTAATCTTTGATAAAGTAATTGTGAAATCTTTCATGTATAGTAATATTGTTGAAATCGAAAATAAACCATGCAACAAAGATGCAAAAAAAAGTAACTCTCCATTACGATAACCTGATATAAATTACCGGAGAATGCAAGTAGAAACAGTCTGAAAGTATCACCCGTCATCATTCCGTAAACAGTTCCCAAAAGTTTAGGGAGGAATTGTTTCACAGTCCGTTAACATTGGCCGGATCGGGGAACCGGAAGCCGCCTGGCATATCTGCCAATGTTTTATATTTGTTCACCCTAAAAGAAGTTAAATGATTCACAAATCCAAAGTCAATGTCTCAACAACAAACTAAATATTCCGATAAAATAGGCTTCCCTCCCGGCTCGCTGATTTACGTCGGAAAAAAAAGAACAGAAAAGGTAAGCATTTCTAAATTTGATTTTTCAAAAGGATTTTTTACTGAAACCGAGCTTTCCGACATTTCCGAGTTCAGTAAACAAGAGGGAGATGACTCAATAAGCTGGTTAAATTTCAACGGCATCCATGATGTTTCAATGATTGAATCGGTGGGGCGTCAGTTTGATCTTGATGTTATGGTTTTGGAGGACATTGTGAATACGAATCACCGTCCAAAAGCAGAAGAACATGAAAATTACCTGTTTATAACTTTAAAAACCCTGAGTTTATCAGAAGGAGACAAAGAAGTTGTCATTAACCAGATCAGCCTGGTGCTCGGCAGGCACTGGTTGCTTACCTTCCAGGAAGGCGGTACAGATGCTTTTGGCAAGTTAAAAGAGCGGATTCGGAATGCACAGGGGCATCTCCCTCAAAAAAAAGAAGACTTTCTTTTTTACCGCCTGATAGATACCATCGTGGACAATTATTTTCTTACGATGGATGCAATAGGGGAGACTATTGAGGTTTTGGAGGATAAGTTAATTGCCGAGCCGGATGAAAACCTGCACGATGACATTTACCAATTGAAAAAGAAAATAGCGCTGATTAAAAAAGCGATCGTTCCCCTGAGAGACGCCATCTCCACAATCATCAGAAGTGAATACAATTATATTTCAGAGGCCACAAGAAACTATTTTAGTGATGTTTACGAGCACCTGGTTCATGTAATTGAGGATATTAATACACAACGTGAAACGATGAATGACCTACTGAATATGTATTTATCAGGATTGAGTAATAAAATGAATCAGGTGATGAAAGTGCTTACGATTTTTGCTTCCATTTTTATCCCGCTTACATTTATTGCCGGTGTTTACGGGATGAATTTCAAGTATATGCCTGAGTTAGAGGAGAAGCATGGTTACTATATGACCTGGGGTGTAATGGTTGCTACAGCCGTTGCCCTGCTGTTTTATTTCAGACGAAAGAAGTGGCTGTAGCGTCAAGATGCAGTGACAGAATACATTAACTCGCATTCGTCAGCAGGAAGGATGAACTTTTATTAGCGCGTTAGCCGGTGGGCGGAGAAGGGGAACCCCTCCCGGATATCCGGGACAGAAAATCGTATTCCGCATGTACGGGTTTAGTTCTTCTGACGATTCTAGCTTAAGTATCAAACATTAAACCTGATGTGCATGATGTCGCCGTCTTCGACCACATAGTTTTTGCCTTCCACATGGAATTTGCCGGCTTCTTTGACGGCCTGTTCGGTGCCCAGGGCGATGAAATCGTCGTACTTCATCACCTCGGCACGGATGAATCCCCGTTCCAGATCGCTGTGGATAACTCCCGCTGCCTGAGGTGCTTTCATCCCCTTGCGGATGGTCCATGCCCTGACTTCCTTGGGGCCGGCGGTGAAAAAGGATTGCAGGTTCAAAATGCCGTAAGCCGCACGGACGAGCTTGTTGACGCCGGGCTCGGCCAGTCCGGCATCTTCCAGAAAGAGGACACGATCGCCTTCTTCCAACTCGGCAATCTCCGCTTCCAGTTCACCGGCAATGACCAGGGCCTTTTCGCCGGTTTCGTCCAGTTTCTGTTGTACGGCACGGCTGTAATCGTTGCCCTCGATGGCCGATGCATCATCCACATTGCAAACGTAAATGACAGGTTTGGCCGTCAGCAGCTGGATGTCGCGGATCACGTAACTGTCTTCTTCCGAAACTGCTGCCGTACGTGCATTGCCGAAGTTTTCCAGGTGGTCGCGATAGACTTCGAGGATGCCGATTTCTTTTTTCACTTTGGCATCGCCACTGGCACGGGCCAGCTTTTGCAGACGTTCAATCTTTCGGGTAATCAGGTCCAGGTCGCGCACCTGCAATTCGAAGTCCGTGATTTCCAGGTCGCGCACCGGGTCGATGCTGCCTTCGATGTGAGGCAGGTCATCGTCATCGAAACAACGCAAAACGTGGATGAGGGCGTCGGTCTGCTGGATGTCGGCCAGGAATTTGTTGCCCACCCCTTCGCCGTGGCTAGATCCTTTGGCCAGGCCGGGGACGTCCACGATTTCCACCGTTGCCGGGATGACTTTTTCGGATTTGATCAGTTCGTCAATTTTGTACAAACGCGGGTCGGGAACATTCACCATCCCTTTATTCGATTTCGTCGCGCTGAAAGCGTAGTTGGAAATCTCCGCTTTGGTATTGGACATGCAGTTGAAGATGGTGGTTTTACCTGTGTTGGTCAGACCGATGATCCCGCAATTTAGAGCCATGTTAAAAGAAGTTTAAAGATGAATTTTTCAAGCGGGCAAAGATAATCGAAGTAGCCGTATGCTCATTGAA
This sequence comes from Bacteroidota bacterium, assembly GCA_024276895.1. Classification (GTDB taxonomy): domain Bacteria; phylum Bacteroidota; class Bacteroidia; order Bacteroidales; family F082; genus B6-G9. The sequence goes on along the minus strand of JAJRWG010000004.1, from coordinate 2,136 downwards.
ATGGGAATAAAATATAGCCAATAAAATCAAAAAAGATGAGCGAACGGCCAAAGCCTGATCAGGGCACTTATTCATTTTCGTCGAGGATCCCGGGCCTTTCGTCCTGATTGGCCAGGTGCCAGGCCGTCAGGAAAACCAACCTTGTCCTTTCTTCGAGCATTTGAAAATCAATCTTCCCGACGGTGTCGGTTGAACGGTGGTAATCTTCGTGCAGGCCGCTGAAGTAAAAGAGTACGGGCACATCCTTTTTCGCGAAATTGTAATGGTCCGACCTGCCTAAAAGGTTTTGCCGGTCGCCCTCGCCGTTCTGCGAAAAATCCAGCTCGGGGCCGCCGTAGGTACCGGCCACCCATTTACTGAGGCTGAATAAGTCTGTGCTCAGGCGTTGATTGCCAATCAGGTAAACATAGGAAGGGGCATCCATGTGTATCGAGTCAATCCTTCCGAGCATGTCTAAATTGAGGTCTGCGATGGTGTTTTCAAGGGGAAAGACCGGGTGGTTTGTATAGTACTTCGATCCCAGCAGCCCTTTTTCCTCGCCCGACACAGGCAGGAAAAGGATGCTTCGCCTGGGGCCAAAACCGTCTTTTTTAGCCTCGGCGAAAGCTTCGGCAATCTCGATGAGTCCCACAGTACCCGATCCGTCGTCGTCAGCGCCATTAAAAACAAGGCTGTCGCGGATGCCAAGGTGATCGTAATGGGCAGTCAGCACAAGCAGTTCATCTTTGAGGTCACTTCCCTCGATGTACCCCAGCACGTTTCTGCTGCTAACCTCAACACCGGTGGAAATCGTGTTGATACTTACGGAAGCCGGCACTGTAATAGAATAAGGCTTTCCCCTTTTGTTAATCTTCGCCTTTGCCTCTTCAAGGCTTTTTTTGGCATTCGCCATCATGGCTTCGGCCATGGGTTTTGAAATGACAAAGACCAGGGGTTCATTCCCTTGTTTCTCACCGGATTCTTTCAATCTGAGCTTTGTTCCGGTAAGGTATCGTTTGTAGGGTGTGATGGTTTTCTCAAAATCATCGAACACAATGAAAAGGTATTTGACCTCCAGCTTGCCAGCCAGTTTCATTTTGGCCATTGCATCCTTGGCAGCGCTGTTGGTCACTTCTTTACCACTTATCCGCGAGATGCCTTTTTTGTCAACGGGTTCGCCGGCCATCACCAGCACGCTTTTACCTTTGACGTCCATGTCTTTGTAATCGTCATACTTTTCACTTTGCAGACCGTATCCGCAAAACAGCAATTCATCAATCCGGAAATCCTTGCCGGCAGCATTGATGAAGGTAAAATCATGAATAAAACTGAAAGTCTCCCCGTTAACAAACGCGCTGCCCTGAATTTTATATTTTTCGAGCGTAAATTCCTGGAAATAACTCCCGTCTTTCACCGGTGGCAAAGTCATCAATGCAAACTGTCCGGCCAGGTAAAAGGCAGCCATCGTCTCGCCCTGTGTGGCTGTTTCGCGTCCTTCGAAATCGTCGGAAGCCAGCACGGACAAATGCGTCCGGAGCTCGTCGGCGGTTATTGTTTTGCTGTATTTAACTGCATGTTCGTCTTTGGTCTGAGCATTGACAATTGTGCCCAGGCAAAGGCAGGCTAAAATCAAAAAATGTCCTTTGGCTTTCATCGCTTTGTATCCGGTTAAAATTATGAATGGTGAGGAAGTTGCCTGAAGCAAGGTATGTGCAGCACACTCCCGGACTGGCTAATGTATGATAAATTTATGCATGCTGGCCACTTCCTTTCGATTTTACAGAAAATCTATGGCCCGGGAAGAATGTACCCGGGGCAAAACGGCAAAGATCGCCCATGATTACCTGGCCAAAGGCAAAGAGATCGCCCTCGAGGGCAAACTGACCAACCGGACTTACGAGGACAAGCAAGGCAACAAGCACTATTTCACCGAGGTGCTGGCCAACCAGATTTTGATTTTGGATAAAAAAAGCTTATTTTTTTTAATTCCACGCAAAGGCGCAGAGACGCAGAGGAAAAACTTTGCGACTTGGCGTCTTTGCGTGAAAACATTTTTGCAATTCACTTAATTTTCTGATGCCAAAGGAGCACCTCTTATGATAGTCAAGTTTATTTTTCCAGCCACAAAGCTCCCTCCGGGCATTGCGTCACACAGGC
>JAJRWG010000077.1 GCA_024276895.1 Bacteroidota bacterium | reverse complement strand
CCGCCTTCTATCAATGTTTCCAGGTATCCCTGGATATTGAAGACCGGTGTTTTCAACTCGTGAAAGACATTGCTTAGAAATTCCTTTCTGAACTGTTCGAGTTTTTTTTGTCTCAGGCTTTCCTGCAACTTGACTTCCTGCCAGTCGCGGACTTTTTCCTCGGCATCACCGATCAGGTCCTCTTTCAGATTAATTGTACCAGACTTTTCCTTTTCAGGTAGTTTTGTGTCGTAGATCACCTTGTAAATTAGCTTGATGCGCCGATACAAAAACCGTTCAAGGGCGATGTAAAACACTAGGAGTGTGATAAAAAAAGTAATCAGTGTGATGGTCAGTACCACCCACAGCGAAAGCGCTTCAGGCCATAAAAAATAGATGGCTAGCAGTACCAGGGCTGTTGCCAGTCCGATGGCAAACGACGATAACCATGCAATGAAAGCGGGGGTGGCATTTTTCATAGCAGCGTCGCTTATTCGTTTAATCCGTAACCCACACCCTTCACTGTTTTGATGTAGTGTTTGCCGATTTTCTCGCGCAGCTTACGGATGTGTACGTCAAGCGTACGCTCACTGACGAACACATCGTTTCCCCATATCCTGGAATAAATCTCCTCTCGTGTAAACACCTTGCCCGGGGACGAAGCCAGTAAAACCAGCAGCTTGAATTCGATTTTAGGAACATGAATGGCTGTGCCGTCAACCACTACTTCTCTTTTTTCGGTATTGATGGTCAGCGCACCAAAGTCTAACGGGACAACCGGTCTGGAGTTTTGGTTCGATTTTCGTTTCAGCAGGGCTTTCATTCGGGCCAACAGCACCCGTGGCCTGACCGGTTTGGTAATGTAATCGTCTGCACCTACTTCAAATCCGGCGATTTGCGAGTAGTCCTCACCCCGGGCTGTGAGGAAAACAATGATGGTGTCGTCGAATTCCGGCATTTCACGCAGTTCCTTACAAAGTTCCACTCCGTCTACACCGGGCATCATAATATCGAGCAGGATCAGATCCGGTTTTTTGCTGATGGCCAGTTTCTTCCCCTCAGCACCGTTAGAAGCTGAAAAAACCTTGAACCCCTCCTTTTCGAAATTGTACTGGAGAAATTCGATGATGTCTTTTTCATCATCAACGATCAGGATTCTGTCTGGTGACTGTTCCATGGTTGCAGCAAAATTACAGTTTATTGTCTTAGCAGAGGTTTTTTGACAATTAAATCGGGAACTGTCACCGTCATTTTTCGAAAGGGGCTGTCAATAATGCATTTATCCGGTGGCCGCTAAGAAATAATTCTTGCTGCAACTGTTTTGACAGTGTTGTGAGTTACGCTAAAAATAGCAGAAAACTACTAACTTTTTTTTTGGTTAATTTCCATTGGTCATAAACCGCTAGGGTTGGATTACTTTGTAGCATTAATAAAAAGTAATTGAAACAGTGTTATTTGTGACGAAAAATAGCAAAGAAAATAATGAAAACCAAATTCAAACAAAGTTTGTTTGAAACCCTTACAAGCACAATGCAACGCGTAAAATGACTAAAGACAAAACTCTAATAGGACTAAACCACCGCAAAGTGGATTGGCTAAAATGTTTGTTTGCCAGTACCGATGCCGATGCTTTGGGGAAGTTGCTCGTTATCAGGGCTTGTGGTGTATCGGAGAACGAGAATGCCGGTGTTCCCGAACTGGTTCCGGCAACATCTTCGCAGCAGGAACTGGAGAATGGCATCCTGGAACTGAACTTTGTCATCCGGGCTTGTGCCGGTGATACAAAAAAGAAAATAGAATGGGAAATTGCCCTTGTTATTGAGGTGGATAAATTACCAGGAGAGGTGAAGGCCATCAAAGTCAATGCGGCAAATAATGCCGATATAGCAGTGTTATTGAATTAGCCAGAACATTAATAAAGGAAATTTTAAAAAGGATATTTGAATTAGTTGTAAATTGGCCGGAAAAAAATTGATACGCTTAATTATTGCTGATGACCATCCCGTGATTATTGATGGTCTTAAAACAATATTGGATAAGGTAAAGGACATAAAGCTTGTTGCCGAAGTAAACAATGGTGCCGAGTTGTTGAAGTTGCTTGAGAACACGGAGGTAGATGTTATTTTGATGGATGTCAATATGCCTGAGATTAACGGCATTGAAGCAACACGCCTGGTGAAAAAGCAGTATCCGGGCATTAAGGTGCTGGCATTTTCGCAATACGAAGAAAAGAGGTTTGTAAAGCAGATGCTTAACACAGGTGCCGACGGGTATTTACTTAAGAATTCGGCAGCCATCGAAATTACATCTGCCATCAAAGCTGTGCACAGCGGTGGTGTGTTCCTGAGTCAGGACCTGCCCGACATTTTTGTCGGAGCGGGCAAAAAAAAGCGCTCCAACTACTTCTTTCCTGACCTCAGCAAACGTGAACTGGAAGTGCTTAAGCTGATTTACCTTGAGAAAAATACCCAGGAAATTGCCGAGCAGTTGAGCATCAGCCCGCACACTGTGGAATCGCATCGATCGAACCTGTTGCTGAAAGTGGGGGTGAAAAATACGGCTGGCCTTGTGAAATGGGCTATCGAAAATGAAATTGTTTATTAAAACTATATTTAATTATGGATCCAACCAACATTAATGCAACTGTTTATTACAGTAGAACCAATCCAAAGCGGGACCTTCGTGCCCACCTTGCAGCAGACATTCCTGACAACTGTACTTTGTTGGGAATCAGTTATGTGAGTGTAAGCCAGAATTTAGCCGTTGCCACCTTTGAGCTCGGGCAGTGCAGTGGCACGGCGACAACACGGGTTCGAAGAGAAGCTGACACCTTTATCAAGCTGGGTTCGGATTACGGCCCGGATCACCAGACTGACGTTAAATTGATTTATTTAAATGACGAATGGAAAGAGTTGATTCGCTGCTCTCAATATAAAGAAGATGAAACCTGATCAGCTTTAATCAGAACGCATCTTCCATCTAATCCCAAACTTTGAGAAAACGAAATCCAGATGTTTAAACTAAACACAACTACCTTTGCTTTTTTGCTGTCACTGATTGCTATCGGCATGCTGTTTTCGTGTCAGTACAAGGCTAAGCAGGGGGTCTCAGCGGGTGATGATGAGTATTTTATGCACTTGATTGAGCAGTCTAAATCCTTTCAGTACAGGCACGCTTTCGATACAGCTCTTCTATACAGCGATTCGGCTTACTTTTATGCTAAAAGCCTAAAAGATAAAGATAAGCAAGCCACTGCCCTGCTGCGAAAAGGAACAGTCTTCAAAAATGCAAACCTGCCTGATTCGGCAAAATCTTATTTGTTTCGCGGAAGGTCCATTTGCATGCAGGCAGGCAACTTTAAAAAGCTTGCTGCCGCCGAATCCACGATCGGAAAGGTTTACCAGAGACTTGGAGATAACGACTCAGCCGTTTATTATCTGCAAAACGCAATCCGGATTAAAGGACAAGTCGGGGACAGCCTGGGGCTTG
>JAJRWG010000076.1 GCA_024276895.1 Bacteroidota bacterium | reverse complement strand
GGACGGAAATTGCACTAAAGACCAGAAGCGATTTCATAATTTTAAAAGCCTTTTTTGCACAAAACAACAACTTCACGGATTTTCAGAAAACGCATGAGAAAATACATCCGGCACATCGGATTGACACCCTTTTTAAAAAGGCACCGGGTTCAACTGTGTTTTTGTGATGGTTAAAGGACCTTCCATCCCAGTGTCACCACAAACAAATTGGACTTGGAAGTAATGGTGTTGCCGCCGATTGTAAAGTCATCCAAAACATTGGTGAATCCGCCCATGTATTTTATGTCGATGGCAAACATGAGTACATCCACACCAACGCCTGCATCCCACTGCCAGGTTGTATTTTTAAAGTCTTCAGGGATGAGCGCGTTCTCGTAATCATCGGGATTGCCACTTTTGGTATTGATGGTCGTATTTACCAGGAAGTTGGCGGTTACCCCTGCAAACAGCCTAATATTCAGAATTTTAAGATCTATGATGCGCCAGCCTACATTCAAAGGTATCTGGATGGTGCTGAGTTTGATTTCCTGCTCCAGTGGCGAAATCCCTCCCGAAATTGAGGGGAATTTGAATACACTGCCCTGGGTCAACCAGTTCACCTCGGGCTGGAAATAAATTTTCTTTCCCATACGGACAAAAACACCTGCTAAAAAATTGTTTTTAAGTCCGCTGGAAATGGAGTCGGTATCAAGTGTGAGATTTGATGCTGTGTAGCCAATTTGAGGGCCAATATGAAACTGAGCGGACATAACTCCCGAAACCAGCAGAGCCGCAAACAACAGAGTGATTTTTTTCATTTTAATTTGTTTTTGTGATTTAAAATTCAAAAATACGATTTAAATAGATTGACAAAAATGTTTGTCGAACAAATTCCGCCATTAAGGTTGAATGACTATTTTTGCTGAAGAAGCACAAATTTCCTGTTCAACAAAAAAACGCAGGTAACAGTACAGTTATTTTCCGCAGATGAAAAAACTTTTCTTGCTTTTATGCCTTATGACAGCCGTTAATGTCCAGGCCCAGCACAAGGCTTTCCAGTTTGGCTTTAAAGGAAGCGCCAATGTGGGATGGTTCAAAACCGATGTGGACAACTACGACAACGACGGTGTGCAGATGGGTGGTTCCTGGGGGTTGGTAGCCGATATTTTTCTGATGGAAAATTACTCGATTACCACGGGTTTCGATGTGCTTTACATCAACGGCGGAATGACTGCCCGCTCGACTTCGCCTGATCCCTGGAAACCGGTGGAGGGAAAGATTTATGACAAGTTCAAAACCAAATACATTCAGCTGCCCCTTGTGCTTACCATGAAAACCAATACCATTAAGGACAAGTTCAGGATTTACGGTCAGATTGGCTACGGACTGGGATTTTTGTACGGTGCAAAAAGGGAACATAAATTTATTTCGGATGCAGGCATGACCCTGCAGGACTCTTCGGGAGATTACGACGGCTTCACCCTGTCAAGGTCGGCAGTGATCTTCGGCCTTGGTGTGGAAATCCCTTTGTTCAAGTCAACTTTTCTGCGTACCGGTTTCGAGTTCAACAATGCTTTTGTTGACATGGTCAAAGACGATCTGGTCAAAGCCCGCAGCAACTTCGTCTCCTTTCAGGCTGCCGTGCTGTTTTAACAACTGTTTTTTGTGAATTCCGATAATGAATTCCGAAAAATGTGATGATTTTTAGGAGAAATAGTCCAAAAAATACATTGATTATTTGGAGTTGTAGTCCGGAAAATACGATGATTATTTGGAAAATACACGCAGAACGTTTACTTTTGGCGGGAAATGGAAAAGATCTTTTATACTCGAAAAATGAAGAAGAAAAAAATATACCGGGTCTTTCAGAAGTTGGATTCTTTTCTGAAACCAAATAAAGCACTGATAATCCAGGGACCCCGGCAGGTGGGGAAAACCACTTTAATGGAAGATTTCCTTTCCACCTCATCAAAAAAGATCAAAAAGGTAACAGGTGATGATATTATCGTCCATTCGGTTTTAGGCTCACGGTCTTTAAAAACGATAGTCACATTTTGTGAAGGGAACGAAATTATCGCCATTGACGAAGCGCAAAAAATTCCGCACATCGGAATCGGGATGAAGCTGATGGTTGACAACATCCCCGGCATCCGAATTATCGCTACAGGTTCATCTTCATTTGAACTGGCAGGTCAAACCGGAGAACCTTTAACCGGACGTAAAACAACACTGATGCTGTTTCCCATTGCCCAGATGGAAATGTTACATCACATGAACCGTTTTGAACTGAAAGAAAGCTTGAATGATTTTTTGGTTTACGGTAGCTATCCCACGGTAATTACCTCGGAAACTTCAATTGAGAAAGTTGATTTGCTCAACGAACTGGCCGCTTCCTTTTTGTTTAAGGATATTCTTGATTTTGAAAGAATCAGAAGCCCTCAGATTTTGATTGACTTGCTCAGGTTACTGGCTTTTCAAATCGGAAGTGAAGTTTCCATCAACGAGTTGTCACAAAACCTGAAGATCGACAACAAAACCGTAAAACGTTACATCGAATTGCTTGAAAAAGCATACATCATCTTAACACTAAGAGGGTACAGCGGAAACCTCAGAAAAGAAATCTCGAAAAAAGCCAAGTATTATTTTTACGACAACGGTATCAGAAATGCCGTCATAGCAAATTTTAACCCTTTGGAAATGCGCAATGACAAAGGGCAGTTATGGGAGAACTTTCTGGTAATCGAGCGCCTCAAGAAACAGGTTTACAGCCGTTTCTATGCCAATAACTTCTTCTGGCGCACCTGGTCGGGAAAAGAGGTTGACTTTGTGGAAGAACGTGACGGAAAGCTGCTCGGATACGAGTTTAAATGGTCTTCCAAAACAAAACGGCCACCCAGGTTATGGCTCGATAGTTACCCGCAAGCCACATGGGAGGTGGTTGACAGAGCAAACTATCTTGATTTTATAACCTGAACTTATCAAAAATGTCCACACGAGCATTTCCAAGATTCAAAACTTTGGAAAAGCTTGCCCATTACAAACTAAAGCGTAATTTTATCCCACCCTAACCAAACCGGTTCCGAAAAAATGATTTTATCATGAAAATCGCTTTAGCCCAACTTAACTACCACATCGGCAACTTCGACAGCAATGTTTCCAAAATCGTTGACGGCATCCGCAAGGCGGGGGAAGCCGGCGCCGACCTGGTGGTGTTTGCCGAGCTGGCCATTTCGGGATACCCGCCCCGCGATTTTCTGGAGTTCGACGACTTCATTAACCAGTGCAACGATGCGTTGGAGCAAATTGCACTCCACTGTCAACAGGTTGCGGCTATCGTGGGACTGCCCACACGGAATCCGCACAAAAAGGGGAAGCCGCTGTACAACTCGGCGGCCTTCATCGCCGAAGGCAAAGTGCAGCATTTTACCCACAAAACCCTGCTGCCCAACTACGATATTTTCGACGAGTACCGTTATTTCGAACCCAACAGGTTTTTTGAAGTTATCCGTTTCAAAGGCCACAAAATTGCGTTGACCATCTGCGAAGACCTGTGGAATGTGCAGGACAACCCACTGTACACCGTCAACACCATGGATGAACTTGCGGGCCTGGCACCGGATTTTATCATCAACATCGCGGCATCTCCTTTCAACTACCGCCAGACGGCCGTCCGCACCGAGGTGCTGCAACGCAATGCCCGGCGGTACAAATTGCCATTGTTTTACGTTAATCACGTGGGTGCCCAGACCGAATTGCTGTTTGACGGCGGCTCGCTGGTGATGAACAGCCGCGGGGAACTGGTGAGTGAACTCAGCTATTTTGAAGAAGACTTCCGGGTGTTTGACCTGGAAGAAGCCAACCGGCCGGGGCCTGATTTTGAAAGAGTGGATTACACCGAGATTGAAGCCATCCACGACGCCCTGGTGATGGGCATCAGGAATTATTTTGAGAAACTGGGGTTTACCAAGGCCATTCTGGGATTGTCGGGCGGTATTGACTCGGCTGTGACTTCGGTGCTGGCTGCCGAAGCCCTGGCCGCAGAAAACGTGTACAATGTTTTGCTTCCCTCGCAGTTTTCCAGCGCCCACTCGGTGAACGATTCGGTACGGCTGGCCGAAAACCTGCACATGCCCTACGACACCATCCCCATCGAAGAGGCATACAAAACCTTTGGAAAGATACTGGAACCTTACTTCAAAGGGCTGCCTTTCAACATCGCCGAGGAAAACCTGCAGGCCCGCATCCGCGGTGTGATTTTGATGGCACTGTCTAACAAGTTCGGCTACATCCTGCTGAACACCAGTAATAAGAGTGAGGCGGCCGTGGGTTACGGCACCCTTTACGGCGATATGAACGGCGGGCTCTCGGTGCTGGGCGATGTGTATAAAACACAGGTCTTCGAACTGGCACGCTTCATCAATCGCGAGCGGGAAATCATCCCCGAAAACATCATTACCAAGCCGCCTTCGGCGGAACTGCGTCCCGGACAAAAAGATACGGATTCGCTGCCCGCTTACGATATCCTGGATGAAATCCTTTACCAGTACGTCGAGCAGCGCAAAGGTCCAAAAGAAATCGTGGCCATGGGTTTTGAAGAAAAGCTGGTGAAACGCATCCTGTGGCTGGTAAACTCCAGCGAGTACAAACGCTACCAAACCCCGCCCATGCTACGTGTGTCCGCCAAAGCTTTCGGTATGGGCAGACGCATGCCCATTGTGGCGAGGTATTTGTCGTAAAAAAACCCGCCTGGAATGTAGCATCAGGCGGGGTAAGAACGACTGTAGGACTTAGCTTGGCTTTTAAGTCAGTATCTTTCGGACAAATTCCGAGATCAGTTTGTTGTCAGCTTTGCCTGCCAGTTGTTTAGATGCTGCGCCCATAACTTTACCCATGTCTTTCATGGATGAGGCCCCCGTTTCGGTGATGATCTTTTTCACCGCGGCTTCAATTTGTTCGGGGCTCATTTGTTCGGGCAAATATTTTTCGATGATGCCTGCCTGGTACTCTTCTTCTTCGGCGAGGTCGGGCCGGTTTTGTTAACGGTAAACGGCTGCTGACTCTTTGCGCTGCTTGACCAGTTTCTGCAAGAGCTTCATTTCCACGCGCTCGGGAATCTCACCGCCACTTACATCCTTGCCGGTTTTTTCAAGCAGTAGCGCGGCTTTTATCGCACGCAGTGCGTTCAGCTTCCGCTTGTCTTTCGACAGCATGGCCTGCTTGATATCATCGTTTATTATTTTCTCTAAACTCATTTTTCTTTTATTGGCTGTTCTATTTTCCTCAATCCACATTGTCGTGCAGGTAAGAATTATCCGATTTGATAACCGGGTTGTTCTTGCTGTCTTCGCCCAGCGTGAATTTCGAAACGGGCGAAAGGGTTGAAGGCGGGGTGTTGTCAATTTCAATATTTTTCCGCCTGAAAGCCGGCTCCGATTCCAGTTTGGCGATGTCTGCCGAGTGCAGCTTGCTCAGGCTTTTGAGTTTATTGATTCGTTCCTGTGCGTTTTTCTGAATCGCATCTTCCTCGCTGGGCAGTGGCTGGATGCGCGGGCTTGCACTGATGGTGGCATCGTTGACCGTTCGTCCGACAGACAGGTGGCGGCGCTCGGGCTTTTGTGAGGGCTCGTCAAATTCAATGGTGACAGGCTTTTCGTCTGACAGCCCGCTACCTGGCCCGCCGCCAGTTGTTGGTTTGTCCGTAAGCCTGCTGCCACCACTTTCATTGATTGTTTCAGCTTTCTCAGGAGTGGTTGTTTTCTTGAAACTGATGCTGGTTTGGGTATCTTCCTGCACGGTCTCTTTAATCTCAGGCCTGTCCTTTTTTGTTATCCGGATAAATTCCTTAGCAGGTTCCTTGCTTTCTCCGGCTGCTTTGATCTCCGTTTTCTGCTCCTGCGTTTCCGTCTCCTTTTTGGTGATGTCCAAAGTATGTATTTTCTTGGGCTTTTCCTTTTTCTTTTTGGAATTAAACCCGGTGGCAATCAGTGTGATGCCTATCTTGTTTTCCAGCGAATCGTCGTAACCCTGTCCCCAGATCAGATCAGCTTCGTTACCGCTTACCGACTGGACGAACTCTGTGATCTCGGTAATCTCGTCGATGGTGATTTCATCGGTTCCGGTAACAATATGCAACAAAATATTCTGCGCCCCTTTGATATCATTGTCGTCCAGTAGGGGTGAATTCATGGCCTCCTCAATGGCGACCATTGCACGATTTTCGCCTTCGGCTGTGGCCGATCCCATAATGGCTTTGCCACTGTCCTGGATCACCGTCTTGACGTCCTCAAAGTCGGTGTTGACATAGCCGGTAACGGTGATAATTTCGGCAATTCCTTTGGCGGCTGTGGTAAGAACATTGTCGGCCTTGGCAAAGGCTTCGGTCACGGGCAGGTTGTTGTACTGTTCACGCAGTTTGTCGTTGTTGATGACCAGCAGACTGTCCACATATTTTTTGATGCTTTCGATTCCGGCTTCGGCCTGCTGCTTTCGCCGCCGGCCTTCCCAGGTAAAAGGAAGGGTGACAATGCCCACTGTGAGAATGCCTTTCTCACGGGCAAGTTGAGCAATGATGGGAGCCGCACCGGTACCTGTTCCACCACCCATGCCTGCGGTAATGAAAACCATTTTGATATCTTCGGTAAAAGCCTCTTCCAGGGCTTCGATGGAGGTCCTGGCCGCTTCTTCACCCACTTCGGGATTGGAGCCCGCACCGAGCCCGTCGGTTTCCCCAATGCGTATTTTATTGGGTACCGGGCTGATTGCCAGGGCTTGCGCGTCAGTGTTGCAAACGGCAAACTCGACACCTTTTATGCCTTGTTTGAACATGTGGTTCACGGCGTTGCTGCCGCCGCCGCCTACACCAATAACTTTAATAAATGCCGGTTGTTGTTTGGGTTCGAATTGGATCATTTGGGACATGGTTTATTTTTTTTAAAAATATTGTTTTCAAAATTTTGTATTTCCAACGTTTCAATTTTTTTTTAACAATTAAAAGTTAATTGAATTTCAGCCTTCCGTGTCGTTTTCGAAGAAGGATTTGATGAGGTTCAGGTAGCCTTTCGGGCCGGTTTCACGCTTGTTTTTTCGTTTCCACCAGCCGGCCTTCCCGTTTTGATCTTCCTCCTGCTCCAGCAGTTGTGCCGGGTCGGTTGTCGAACGTTCGATGCCATGAATGACCAACCCGACACCTGTGGCAAACATGGGGCTGGCCATTTCATCGGAAACCGTGTTGGCCAGGTGTTCGTTGGGATAACCGATTCGCGTGTCCATGCCAGTGGTAAACTCAGTCAACTGGTCGATGTGCTTGAGTTGTGCCCCACCGCCGGTGAGGACGATGCCTGCGATGAGCTTCTTTTCAAAACCTGAATTTTTGATCTCAAAATAAATCTGATCTACGATTTCTTCCATACGCGCCTGGATGATGCTCGCCAGGTTTTTCAGGGTAATTTCCTTGGGTGGCCGGCCACGCAGGCCGGGGATGGCCACCACTTCGTCTTCACGGTTTTCGCTGGCCAGCGCCGAACCAAACTTTACCTTCAGTTCTTCGGCATGTTTTTTAATGATGGTACAACCTTCCCTGACGTCCTCGGTAATCACATCCCCCCCAAAAGGAATCACTGCTGTGTGGCGGATGATGTCATCCTGGAAAATGGCGATGTCGGTGGTGCCACCACCGATGTCCACCAGGGCAACACCGGCTTCCCTTTCTTCATCGCTGAGCACGGCCAGGGCAGAGGCGATGGGTTCGAGGATGAGGTTGACGGTTTCGAGGCCGGCTTTCTGGATGCATTTATAGATGTTACGCGCTGCAGCGGTCTGCCCGATAATGATGTGGAAGTTGGCTTCCAGGGTGTTGCCCAGCATGCCGACAGGCTGCCGGATGCCGCTCTCGTTGTCCACGATGTATTCCTGCGGAATGACGTCGATAATTTCTTCGCCTGGCGACATGTTCAGCCCGTACATGCTTTGGGTTAACTGGTCAATTTCAGCTGCACTGATTTCTTTTTCGGGATTTTTGCGGATGATGTTGCCATTGTGCTGCAAGCTGCGGATGTGTTGACCGGCTATGCCCACGTGAACAGACTTGATTTCCACATTGGACTTTTGTTCAGCCATGGCCACTGCCGTTTTGATGGACTGCACCGTGTGCTCGATGTTGGCCACAACGCCACGCTTGACACCAATGGATTCGGTCTTGCCATGACCCAGTATTTCTATTTTCCCGTGTTTGTCTTTCCGTCCGACGATGCAGGCTATTTTTGTTGTTCCGATGTCGAGTCCGACAATAATTTCTGGTTCTTTCTCCATGATTTATCCTTTGTTGGTTCTTTTTCGATTTACTTTTTTTAAATCTTTCATTACCTGGTACACACCACCTGGTTCTTATATTTCAGATTAATGGTTTTGTATTCCTTCCACCCGGCTCTTGCCAGTGCTTGTGTATAAAAGATCTCCAGTTTGTTGAGTTTGCTGCCGGCATTTTCCATGCCGCCAAGGACGATGATCTGGTTGCCCAGTTCAGGTATTAAATCAAATTCCCCTTTGCTGTTGACGTAAATCTGGCTGATCATTGCATGTAAAAAGCTGCTGCTGCGGATGAGCTTTGTAAGTGTAAACAAATCGGGCAGTACCGTATTTGCGTACACACTGTCGAAGACGGTGTTGGTTTCCCGCGGCGGTACGACATCAATGTAACCGTTGGCTACAGGTACCCATGGGGTGTAATGGTCGCTCAAAGGAATTATCCCGCCCTTTTCGTCCACATAGAAACTTTTGCCGGCCTTATTGAACACCCGCAGCAGAGGCACCTTTTCACTAACGTTGACCATCAGTTCCCGGTTCACGTTCACAAATACATCCACCTTTGCGGTCCAGGGTTGCCTGCCGACGAGTTGCTCAAGATACCGGGTGTCAATCTCACCGATTGGCCTGGAACGGATGCTGTCAGCGGACTCCACTAAGGTGTACAACTCCTGCTCGTCGAGGAAACCTTTTTCACCATCCTTGAAAATGCTTACATGAATTTCATTCAGCACCTGCCTTTCCCTTTCAAGGTAAATGAAGCCCATCAGCCCGGCCAGTACGGCAACGAACAGGATAAATGCAGTTATTTGAATGATCTTCCTCATTTGTTTTGCAATGCTTTTTCCATTTGATGGACCATCAGGCCGATGTCGCCGGCACCCATGCTCAGCACCAGTCTGTAATTGTTTTGTCTGAAGTTTTCGAGCAAACGGGTTTTGTTCACGATGGATTTTTCGTCAATTGTCATTCTGGCAAGGATGCTCTCGGAGCTAACTCCGGGGATGGGCTTTTCCCGTGCCGGATAAATGTCCAGCAGGAAAACACGGTCGGCTTTCGAGAGTGCGCCGGCAAAGCCTTCGGCAAAATCCCTTGTCCGGCTGAACAAATGCGGTTGAAAAACAACCGTTAGTTTTTGATCGGGATAGAGCGTCCTCACTGCCTCGATGGTGGCATTGATTTCCTCGGGATGATGGGCGTAATCGTCAATAAAGACCAGGTCTTTGTTGTTTATCCTGACTTCAAAGCGCCGTTCAACCCCCTTGAAACTTTCCAGCCCGGTTTTGATTTGCTCTGCGTCCAGTCCAAGTTGTAAACTGATGGCCGCCGCTGCCAGCGCATTTTCGATGTAGTGGCGGCCGGGTATTTTCATGGCGATGTCAGCGATCTTTTGTCCTCCGGTTTCCAGGTCAAAAACAAATTTTACCTCCCGGACACGAATATTTTTGGCGCCTATTGTCGCACCACCGCCAATGCCATAAGTGACGGTGTTGCTTTCCGAAGAAGGGAATGCGGCTAAAGCTTTATGCCGGATGAGCGTTCCGCTTTTGCCCGGCAAACCGGCAAATTGTTCAAAAGCCGCAGTCAAACCGGACTTGTTTTTATAGATGTCCAGGTGGTCGGCATCCATGGAAGAAATCAGGGCGATGTCGGGCTGAAGTTGCAGGAAGGAACGGTCGAATTCGTCGGCTTCCACCAGCAGGTAATCGGTGGTTTCGGAGTAGATGAGGTTTGAACGGTAGTTCAGGCAGATGCCTCCTACAAAAGCGGTCAGCTTCAAACCTGCCGATTTAAGCAAATGTGCCGCAATAGCAGTGATGCTGGTTTTACCATGGGTGCCGGCTACCGCAATGGTGAAATGTTCACGGCTCAGTTGTCCGATGAGTTCAGCCCGTTTCAGCAGTGGTGTTTTGTTGGCTTTCATCCATGCCAGTTCTTTGTTCCGGTCAGGGATTGCCGGCGTAAAGACGGCCAGGTCAATGCCGGGCGGAATTTGTCCCGGATCCTCTTCAAAGTGAATGTGCATTCCTTCGGCAGCAAGCTCGTCCGTGAGGGGGGTGGGGGTCAGGTCGTAACCAAAAATCTGCTTCCCCTGAAGATTGAAATAGCGGGCCAGGGCGCTCATGCCGATGCCGCCGATACCAAGGAAATACATTTTTTTGATTTTACTTAAATACATTTTTTCATTCATTCTACATTCTTCACTCATCCCTCGCCACTCATCCCTCACCACTCTATTTCCCGTTTTATCAGTTTTATCACTTCGTTTACAATATTTTCCGTTGCGTCCGGGCGTTCAAAACGTTTCAGGTTTTGGGCCAGAACCAGGCGCGTTGACTTTTGTTTAATCAGGTCTGTAAGGGTTTGCGGCAGTTTTTCGTCCGCTTCACTTTCCTTCACCAGCACGGCCGCATGGCCTTTGACCAGGGTTTCGGCGTTTTTTGTCTGATGGTCTTCGGCAGCTGTTGGCAGCGGGATGAAAATCGCCGGTTTGTTCACGGCAATGATCTCGGCGATGGCAATGGCACCTGCCCGCGAAACAATGAGGTCGGCTGCGGCGTAAGCCATATCCATGCGCGAAATGAAGTCCGTCACATGCACGGATTCTTTTTGGCTGCAATTTCGGGCCCTTGCCCTGGCCGATTCAAAGGAGGGTTTTCCGGTCTGCCATATGAGGGAAACGCCTTGACCCACAATTTTATCCAGGTTTCTTGCAATCACTTCGTTGATCTTTCTTGCTCCCTGGCTGCCGCCGATAATCAGCACAACAGGCTTGCCGTCAGCCAGGCCGAAATGCTTCAGCCCTTCTCCGCGGCTTACCTTCAACTCCCTGATCTCTTTCCGGATGGGCGTACCCGTGACTACGATCTTTTCTTCCGGGAAATATTTTTCCAGTTCCCTGTAAGCTACACAAATTTTATCTACTTTTTTGGCCAGCAACTTGTTGGTTATTCCGGGATAAGAGTTTTGTTCTAGGATGAGGGTGGGAACTTTTTTTCGGGCAGCTACAAAAAGCAGGGGCCCGCTGGCATAGCCGCCGGTTCCGATGGCCACATCGGGCTTGAACTGTTTGATGATTTTCGCCGCCCCCAGCAGGCTGCTGACCAGCTTGAAGGGAAAGGCGAGATTGCTCAGGCTCAGGCTGCGTTGCAGGCCGCTGATCCACAGCCCCCTGATGGGATAACCCGCCTTCGGAACCTTTTCCATCTCCATCCTTCCCCTGGCCCCGACAAATAAAATAGTGACGTCCTTCAGCCTGTCATTCAGTCCGTTGGCAATGGCAATGGCCGGAAAAATGTGGCCACCTGTTCCGCCTCCGCTCACCAGTATTTTCATTTTCTCAGGCATGGGCAATTTCTGTTTCCCGGTTTCCGGATTCTTCTTTATTTTTCGACAATTCTTTACTCACACTCAAAATGATGCCTACCGACAGGCTGGTAAACCAGATGGAAGTCCCGCCCATGCTCACCAGCGGCAGGGGCTGTCCCGTTACCGGCAGCAGGTTCACCGCGACACCCATGTTGATCATGGCCTGGAATACCAGGGCAAAACCCACGCCTGCCACAAGAAAGGAACCGAAAGTGCCGGGCGCGCTTACCACGATGAGCACCACCCGGTAAAACAGGAACAGGTACAGCAACACGAGTACGACCCCTCCTGCCAGGCCATATTCTTCAACAATGATGGCAAAAATGAAATCGGAGTAGGGGTGGGGTAAAAAATTCCGCTGGGTGCTGTTGCCGGGCATTTTACCCAGCAAGCCACCCGATGCAATGGCAATTTTGGCCTGTTCAACCTGGTAGTTGTCGCTGCCTTCACCGTTAACAAAAGCAGTTACCCTGTTTTTCCAGGTACCCAGGCGTCCCTGTTTTTCTACCGGCATGAAGTATAAAATCGTGATGCCGATGGTCAGCACAACAATCCCGATACCCACCATCCCGAGGATGTAGCTGAGCTTTACCCTGCCGATGAACATCAGCACGATACTGATGGTAAATAAAATGGCAGCGGTGGAAAAGTTAGCCGGAAGGATCAGCCCGCATACCAGCAAGACCGGAAACAGCAGGGGAAGAAAGGCGGATTTGAAGTTTTTGATGTTGTCCTGTTTTTTACTCAGCGCGCGTGCCAGCACGATGATGAGTGTTATTTTGGCCAGGTCGGAAGACTGAAAAGTAAGTCCCAGTACGGGAATGTAAAGTACCCGGCTGGCCTCGTTGATGTTCTGGCCGAAAGCCAGTGTGACGGCCAGCAAAGGGATTGCCAGGAAGAGTGTAATTTGAAAAATGCGCGAGTAGTAAGTGTATTTTACCAGGTGAGCGAGGTACATCAGCACCAGTCCGAGAAAAAGGATGAGTGCATGCTTGAGCATGTAGTATTCGGTGTTGCCCCCGTGGTATTTGTAAGCCAGGGTGCCTGTGGAGCTGTACACTGCAAGAAACGAAAGCAGGGTGAGCAGGAACACCACAGCCCAGATGAGCTTGTCGCCTTTGATGGTTGTCAGTAGTTTTTGCATTTTACAATTTTTTCACGGCTGCTTTAAACTGGTCACCCCTGTCTTCGTAATTTTCAAAGAGGTCGAAACTGGCACAGGCCGGCGAAAGCAGCACGATTTCATCTTTCCTTGCCAGGTTGTAGGCAATTTCAACGGCTTCGGCGGCAGAGTGCGCCTCCGTCATCGATTCCACCTCGTTTTCAAAAGCCTCGTAAAGCCGGGCATTGTCCAGACCCAGGCATACAATGGCCTTGACCTTTCCCTTAACCAGGGGTTTGAGGCTTTCGTAGTCGTTGCCTTTGTCGATTCCACCGGCGATCCACACCACGGGCCTGTCCATGTCTTCAAGCGCATACCAGCTTGCGTTTACGCTGGTGGCTTTGGAATCGTTGATGAAGCGGATCCCGTGGACAGAAGACACAAATTCAAGCCGGTGTGGGATGTTCCTGAAACCGGACATGCTCTTCTTGATCGAATCGTTCCTGATGTCCATCAGTTTGGCGGCAATGCCTGCGGCCATCGAATTGTAAATGTTGTGTTTGCCTTGTAATGCTAATTGTTCCAACGTCATGGTCAATTGGTTTTTATCGCTGATTATTTTTAATTCATTGTTTTCTAAAATTGCACCCCTTTCCAACTTCGCTTTGCGAATGCTGAAGGGGAATTGCTGTGCGGCCACTTCCTTGTTTTCCAACTCCCTGCGCAAAACAGGATCGTCGTAACACCAGATAAGGGCGTCATTTTTTGTTTGATTTTGAAGGATGCGCAGTTTCGATTGGGTGTATCTTCCAAAATCGTTGCCATACCTGTCCAGGTGATCGGGGGTGATGTTCATCAAAACGGCAATATCTGCCCTGAAACCGAACATGCCATCAAGCTGAAAGCTACTGATCTCGAGCACGTAAACATCGAAATCGTTTTCAGCCACCTGCCAGGCGAAACTCTTTCCCACATTGCCTACCAGTCCCACATTGAGACCCGCATTTTTTAAAATGTGGTGGGTCAGCAGGGTGGTGGTCGTTTTGCCGTTGGTGCCCGTGATGCAAATGGTTTTCGCAGGGGTGAACCGGCCGGCAAATTCGATCTCGGAAATGATGGGAACCCCTTTGTCCCGGATGGCTCTCACCAAAGGGATGTCATCGGGGATGCCCGGGCTTTTCACCACTTCGCCGGCTTGCAAAATCTGCTCCCGGCTGTGTCCACCTTCTTCAAAATCAATTTCAAAATGTGTAAGAACGTCTTTGTATTTTTTGTCAATTTTATTGTTGTCACTCAAAAAAACCGTCATGCCTTTTTTTGTGGCCAAAAGGGCTGCTCCGGTGCCACTTTCGCCACCACCCAGTACCACTATGTCGGTTTTGTTGTGCATGTTTCATTGTTTTAGCGCAGTTTAAGTGTGATGATGGTCAGTACCGAAAGCATGATGCCCACGATCAGGAACCGCATCACGATTTTGGGTTCGGGATAGCCTTTTTTCTGGTAGTGGTGGTGCAGGGGTGCCATGAGAAAAATGCGTTTGCCTTCACCAAATTTCTTTTTGGTGTACTTAAAATAGCTGACCTGCAGGATGACCGAGATGCTTTCGGCCAGAAAGATGCCGCAAAGGATGGGGATGAGCAGTTCCTTGCGGATGATGATGGCGAAAACGGCGATGACACCTCCCAGCGCCAGGCTGCCCGTATCGCCCATGAAAACCTGGGCAGGATAGGTGTTGAACCATAAAAAGGCCACGGTAGCCCCCACAAAAGCGGCAATGAAAATGGTGAGTTCGCCCACGTCAGGCAGGTACATGATGTTGAGGTAGTTGGCAAAAATAATGTTGCCCGACACCCAGGCCAGTATTCCCAGCGTTACCCCGATGATGGCCGAGGTGCCGGTGGCCAGCCCGTCCATGCCGTCGGTGAGGTTGGCACCGTTGGAAACGGCGACAATGATGAAGATCACGATGGGGATGAAAACCAAAAAAGCCCACTTTTCGTAGCCGTCGCCCATCCATTTCAGCAACACGGCATAGTCGAACTCGTTGTTTTTGAAGAACGGAATGGTCGTTTTGGTTGAACGGTGCTCCTCAAACGAGAAAGCCGAGGAAGGCCCTTTTTCTTCAAGTGTCCGGTAAATCTCGGCACCTGCTTTTTGTTTTTCACGCACCACCACCGCGGGATTGTAGTACATCACCAGGCCCACGATCAAGCCGGCAACAACCTGTGCGACAATTTTGATCTTTCCCGGAAGACCGGCTTTGTTTTTTTTAAAGACTTTAATGTAATCATCCAAAAAACCGATGGCACCCAGCCAGACAGTGGTGAAAAGCATGAGTTGGATGTAAATGTTGTCGAGTTTGGCGAACAGCAGTGCAGGGATGAGGATGGCTGCCAGGATGATGAGTCCGCCCATGGTGGGTGTACCCTGTTTTTCCAACTGGCCTTCCAGGCCCAGGTCGCGGATGGTTTCGCCCACCTGTTTGCGGTTCAGGAAATCGATCCACCGTTTACCAAACAGCAAACTGATGATGAGCGAGGTGATGACCGCCATGGCCGCCCTGAAGGTAATGTACTCGAACACTCCCGCGCCGGGCAGCGCAAAGGTTTCATCCAGGTATTTGAACAGATAGTACAACATAATTATCCGGTTTCTAAAAGTTCCCGAAGCACTTTTTTGTCGTCAAAGGGATGCTTCACACCCATAATTTCCTGGTAGGTTTCGTGGCCTTTTCCGGCCACCAGTATCAGGTCGCCGGGGCGGGCCAGGTTGACAGCCGTTTTGATGGCCTCCCTGCGGTTAACGATTACCATGGTCTTGTTCTTTTTTGCCGGGCCGATGCCGGCCAGCATGTCTTCAATGATTTGATCAGGGTCTTCCGTCCGCGGGTTGTCGGAGGTGAGGATGACCCGGTCGCTCAGGGCCGAAACGATGCCGGCCATCTTCGGCCGTTTGCTTTTGTCGCGGTCGCCGCCGGCCCCCACCACCGTGATCAGCGTTTCGTTGGTTGTGCGCAGGCTGTTGATGGTTTTCAGTACGTTTTCAAGTGCGTCGGGGGTGTGGGCGTAATCCACAATGGCGGTTATCCCCGATGCCGACCTCAGTGTTTCGAACCTGCCTTCGGCACCTTTCAGCTTGCTGATGGCCGTCAGCACCTCTTCCTCGTTCATGTCCAGCAGGACGGCCGTGCCGTAAACGGCCAGCAGGTTGTAAGCGTTGAAAGTTCCCGGCAAAAGGGCGAACAGTTGGTGTCTGCCGATGTTTAACTGCAGGCCGTTGAAATGGTTTTCGATAATCTTTCCCTTGAACTCCACCATCGTCCGCAGGCTGTAGTAATGTTTGGAAGCCCTGGTGTTTTGCAGCATGACCCGCCCGTTTTTGTCGTCGGCATTGCTGAGGGCGAAGGCTGTTTCGGGAAGCTGGTCGAAGAATCTCTTTTTGGCGTTGAGGTAAGACCTGAAATCGGAGTGGTAGTCCAGGTGGTCGTGGCTGAGGTTGGTGAAAACGCCCCCGGCAAACGTCAGTCCGGCAATGCGTTCCTGGTTAACGGCATGGGAACTGATCTCCATGAAAGCGTAATCGCAACCGGCATCGACCATTCTGTGCAGCAGTTCGTTGATGCGGATGGCATCGGGCGTGGTGTGGGTAGCGTCTTCCGAAAGGGTATCGATTTTGTAACGGATGGTCGAAAGCAGCCCGGTTTTAAATCCCATCGCCCTGAACAAATTGTACAGCAGCGTTGCCGTGGTTGTTTTTCCGTTGGTACCTGTAATGCCCACCAGCCTGAGTTTTTCGGAAGGCTTTCCGTAAAAAGCCGAGGCGGCGATCCCTAAGGCAAGGGCGGCATTTTGAACCCGGATGTAAGTGACTCCTGCCTGCAGGTTTAACGGAAGATTTTCACAAATTACGGACGAAGCTCCCGCCTGCACGGCTTTTTCGATGAATGAATGGCCGTCAACCCGGGTGCCGCGCACAGCTGCAAAAAGACTGCCTTTTGTCACTTTCCGCGAATCGAAAGCCAGCGAACTGACGGCAATATCATCGCGTCCCCTGATTTCAACAGGATGAATGTTTTGCAATATGTCGGTTAAGCGTTTCAATGTCTTGTGTTAGTACATGGATAACTGTAAACTGATTTTATCGCCTTTGCGAAGCGGGCTGCCGGGCGTTAATGATTGCGACCTGACGAAGCCCCTGCCGCTGAGACTGGTTTGCAGGCCCAGGTTTTCGGACAGGAAAACGGCGTCTTTGGCTTTCATGCCGCGCAGGTCGGGTACGAATTTTTCGCTGAAATCAACTGCTTCAATCCCGACCTTGTTTTCCGACAGCAAAAGACTTGCCCATTGCTCGTCCTGTAAATAGTCGTTATACCTGATATCCAGTGTGCTGAGAATTGTTTTGAGGTCCTCGTAACCGCTTACCTTACCCGCCGGCGGCGGTTTGACCCTTGCGGTGTCGGGCTGGTCCAGATGAAAAGCCAGGCGTGTGGAAAATACCTTTGCGGCGATTTCCTTGAAAACCGGACCAGCCACCGTGCCGCCGTAGTAGCCGTTTTCTTTGGGGCGCTGCACCACCACAATGCAGGAGTACTTCGGGTTGTCGGCCGGAAAATAACCGATAAAGGTGGAGTTGTAGGCCTTTTCTTCGTAACCATTCGGGCCAGAGATTTTTGCAGTCCCGGTCTTTCCTGCAGTTTTGAAGAACATGTTTTTCAGTCGTTTGGCCGTTCCCTCCAGCACCACGCCTTCCATCAGTTGCTGTGCCTTGCGAATGGTAGCAGTTGAGGCAATCTGTGGATTGATGACTTCGGTCCCAAATGTTTTAACGGTTTTTCCGCCATCCCTGATTTCGATGACAAAAAGCGGTTTCACCATCTTTCCGTCGTTGGCCACCGCATTGTAAAAAGTGAGCAGTTGCAGTGGGGTGATCTCCACTTCGTAACCAAACTACATGGCCGTAAGGGAAGTCCGCCACCAGTCCTTTTTGTTTTTCACCGGGTGTTTGATCAGTGGCTTGCCTTCCCCCTTGATTTCGATGCCCAGGGGTTTGCCCAGCGACATGCTGTACAAAAAATCGACGTATTTTTCGGGCCTATCCTCAAAGGCTTTGTTGATGACCTTTGCCATCCCTACGTTTGAAGAATGTTCAAAAACATCCTTCACCGTTACCCGGCCGCTTCCGATTTTGTGGACGTCCTGCACCTGGAGGCCATGAATAACGGCGAAGCCTTCACCGGTGATCACACTGTCGGTCAGCCTGGTGCCGCCCACTTCCAGCGCGGCGATGATGTTGGGAAGCTTGAAGGTGGAGCCGGGCTCGAACTTTTCGGCGATGGCCATGTTGTATATTTCCTTGTAATAACCGTCTTTGGGCTCGTATTTCAGATTGGCGATGGCTTCGATGCGGCCGGTTTCCACTTCCATCAGGATGGCGCAGCCCATCAGGGCTTTGTGGTGGATCATTTGTCCCAGCAATGCACTTTCGGCTACGTCCTGAATGTTGACGTCAATGGTGGTGACGATGTCGAGTCCGTCGCGCGGTTCGATTTCATTTTCGCTGTGGATGGGCACCCAGGCCCCGCGGTTGATGCGCCGCATGATCTGCTTGCCGTCTTTGCCTGTCAGCACTTCGGTCTAGGCGCCTTCCAGTCCGACGGTTATCTTCCCGTTCCGGCTGACATAACCGATTGTCCTGCCGGCAAGCTCGTCAAAGGGTCTTTCGCGTCTGGTACGCTGAATGGCGATCAATCCCCCGCGGTGCCTGCCCCTTCGCAGGATGGGAAAAGTCCTGAGTTGCTTCAGTTGTTGGTAGTTTGCCTTGCGCCAGATGAGAAAGTAACGTTCGCCCTTTTTGCGGGCGGCCACCAGGCTTCGCTTGTATTCCTGCTGCGACTTGTTGCCAAATAATTCTGAAAGCCGGTAAGCCAGCGAATCGACCTTGCTGTTGAAAACTTCGTCGCTGACGTTGGTGTTGGCCACGTCCATCCTGATCTCGAAAACGGGAATGGAAGTGGCCAGCAGGCTGCCGTCCCTGGCCAGAATATTGCCGCGGCTGGCGTGGAGGGTAAACTCTTTCAGTTCCTGGGTTTTGGCAATTTCCATCAGCGCGGGACCTTCTTTAAACTGGATGTAAACCATTTTGGCGACGATGGCAACCGCAAACAGGAAGACGGCAAAAAACAGCAGGTAAACCCGCCAAAGGATGTCTTTCTTCAGATCTTTTAACTGTTCGCCGTTCATCTCTGTAAGTCCAGGGTTTTTTTATTTAAAATTGTCTGTTTCTTTTATCCGGATGACCTTCACCGGCTCGGTGCTTTCTTTAATGCCGGTCGGTTCCAGTTTTTTGGCAATTTGTGATTGCTTGCTCAGTTGCATGAGTTTCGATTTCAGTGAAATGTGCTCGTACTTGATTTCTTTAAGTTCTTTTTGCAGTTTGCTGATGTTGCGGATTTTATGCTCCGCCAGATAATTATTGGCGATGTAGATGAAAGCCAGGAAAGCAATGAACAACACGAAAGGAAAAATGCGGAAGGTATCTTCGGCCAGTTTGTCGCCGCCCAGCACTATTCGTGTAGCCCGTGCAATGCCCAGGCCCGGCTGCCGGTTTCGTGACTTTTTTCCCTTTTTCTTCGATTTGTTTCTAAACCTGTTGCGTTCCATTTTCTAATTTATCTTTTCTGCAATCCTGAGTTTGGCGCTCCTGGCCCTGCTGTTTTGTGCAATTTCATCTTACTGCGGAACGATGGGTTTCCGGGTAATGCTTTTATAAGGTGTGATGGGGTTTCCGTAAAAGTCTTTTTCAAGCTTCCCCTCAAAGTTTCCGGTTTTGATGAGGTTTTTTACAGGACGGTCTTCCAGCGAGTGGTAGGAAATCACCACCAGCCTTCCACCCGGTTTTAAGAGTTCGGTGGCCTGCATCAGCATTTCGTGCAGAGCGGAAATTTCGTCGTTGACTTCGATGCGCAGCGCCTGGAAAACCATTGCCAGAAATTTGTTTTTGGAATGATCCGGGAAATACTTCCCGAGTACACCGACAAGCTGCCCCGTCGTTTGGATGGCTTCCGTTTCGCGCGCAGTCACGATTGCCCTGGCAAGCTTGTGGGCGTTTTTCAGTTCGCCGTAGTTTCTGAAGATTTGCATCAGCTCCCTTTCGGTTCGGGTGTTGATTACCGCCGCGGCATCGGTTTGCTGTGCCTGACTCATGCGCATGTCCAGCGGTGCGTCGAAGCGGGTGGAAAAGCCCCGTTCACCCGTGTCGAACTGGTGGGAAGACACGCCGAGGTCGGCCAGGATGCCGTCAGCTTGCTGCACCTGATGGAGGCGGAGAAAGTTTTTGAGGTGTCTGAAGTTCTGACCGATAAGGGTAAAGCGCTCGTCATCCGGAGTATTGGCTGCTGCATCTTTGTCCTGATCAAAGGCATAAAGTTTTCCGGCAGCACCCAGGCTGGCGAGGATGGCGCGGCTGTGGCCGCCACCGCCAAAGGTGGTGTCAACGTAAATGCCATCGGGACGGATGTTGAGTCCTGCGATGCTTTGTTGCAGCAATACGGGATTGTGGTACATTGATTTAATTGTCAGTTTCAAACTCGCCCATTACGTCTTCAGCCAGGTTGGCGAAATCATCCGGGTCGTAGTCAACAGCCTGTTCATAGGCTGCCTTGTCCCAGATTTCGATGCGGTTTACAACTGATGTAAGTACCATCTCTTTCGTGATTCCACCATATTTCAGCAGGTCCTTGGGTATCAGGACCCGTCCTGTGCTGTCCAGTTCAACCGGTTTGACCCCGGCCATGAACTTGGTCACAAATTCCGCGTTTTTCTTTTTGAACATGTTGAGTTTACTCACCATGCCCGTTTCTTCCTGCCAGTTGTCGTTGGGGAACAGTTCGAGGCACTTTTTAAAGATGCTGCGCTTGATGACAAACCCCTTCTTGGTGGCTTCACCCATCTGGTTTTTGTAAACCGATGGAAACATGAAACGCCCCTTGGCATCCAGTTTGACCTCATATGTTCCTAAAACACTGACCATTGACTATCGCGAATTGATGGCATAAATTTAGAAAGTATTTACCACAATTTTGCATTATTTACCACATTTTACCACATTGTTAACAAAATGTTGCGTTTTTCAATGAAAATAATTTCCTTGTTTGTGATTAAATTTTTGAAAAACAATTGATAAGGCTGGTGGGAGGGGTGAAAGCCAAACTTATTAACAATTTGGTAACAGCGGTTTTGTTAATAAGTGTCAAATGATATGATTAAACGGCAATAACTTGTCTGCGTTGCATGCGTTTTTCGCCTGATAGTTTTTCCGCTTGGCAGCTGCACCTTCAACGATAAAAACTATCTTTGTCCCATGGCAAAGCAAAGCGAACAGGAACCAAAGGTGAAGGACAACCTGCTTGACATTGAGAATGTTCTGGCTGACAAAAGCCCGGCCCTGAGCAGATTCTTACCGGGTTTTGTGATCCGCTACCTGAAACGCATCATTCACCAGGATGAACTGAATTACTATCTGACGGAATACCATGACCGGATGGGGGTTGATTTTATTGAAGCCGTCCTGACGAAAATCAACACCAAACTCGATCTTGTGGGACTGGAAAATATCCCAAAAACGGAAAAATGTATCGTGGCTTCCAATCATCCGCTGGGCGGGCTGGACGGTATGGCCCTGATGCTGGCCGTGAGCCGGGTGCGGCGCGACATCATTTTTCCTGTGAACGACATTTTGATGAACATTAAAAATCTGGAGGTGCTGTTCATCCCCATCAACAAACATGGTTCCAACGCTGAAAATATTCAGATCATCAACAATACTTTTGCATCCGACAAGCTGGTTTGTTATTTTCCGGCCGGTCTGGTTTCACGTAAGCAACATGGCAGGGTCATGGACCTGGAATGGAAAACCACTTTCATCACCAAAGCCAAACGCTTCAAACGCGACATCATCCCTACCCACATCAGCGGAAGGAATACCAACTTCTTTTACGGACTGGCTAATTTCAGAAAGAAAATCGGACTGAAAGCCAATATCGAAATGCTGTACCTTGTGGATGAATTCCACAAACAAAAAGGCAATACCCTGCGCATCACTTTTGGTCAGCGGATCCCATGCGATACTTTCGATAAAAGACACAGCAAAGACGAATGGGCCGCCCTGATGAGGGAATATGTTTACGAAATGGGCGAAGGCTTGCAGCAGCCATTTGCCGAATGGGTTTCGAAAAAGTAAAAGTTTCGCGCCGAAACCAAGGGCAGGTATTGAAGCAACTGTGCTTTCAGGTATTTATGCCTTTAAACATCCAATCCTGATCCCGTTTACGCCAGTCTTCTTTTTTTATTTTATTTTTGTACATGGTATGAAACGTTGAAAATCATGGAAACAATCATCAATCCGGTTGATAAAAATCTGTTGAAAAAGGAATTAAATGAAGAGACCTTTTTGCGCGACACCAACAATGGCAACAACGAAATTTATATTGTTTCGCAGGCCAATGCGCCCAATGTGTTGCGCGAAATCGGACGGCTGCGTGAAGTGACTTTTCGTGATGCCGGCGGCGGAACAGGCTTGCCCATTGACCTTGACGAGTACGACACGGGCGATCATGCTTTTTTGCAGATGGTGCTTTGGGATCCCGAAGAGAGCGAAATTATCGGTGGTTACCGTTATGCCTTTTGCGGAGGTTTAAAGGTTGACGAAGACGGCACAGTGCATTCGCCAACTGCCGATTTGTTCCGGTACTCGGAAAAATTCCTGAAAGACTACTTTCCTTACACCATCGAACTGGGGCGTTCGTTTGTGCAGCCCTTGTACCAGCCCACCTACAATCTGCGCAGGGGGATGTTCGCCCTTGACAACCTCTGGGATGGCCTGGGGGCGCTGGTCATCGAGAATCCCAAGGTAAAATACCTGTTTGGAAAGGTAACCATGTACACCAGTTTCGATCCCCTGGCCCGTGACCTGATCCTGTTTTTCCTGCGGAAGTACTTTCCCGATGACGACCATCTGGTAGAGCCTTACAAGCCCTTGGAAATCAAAACTTCCGATAAGATCCTCAACAGCATTTTTACAGGCTACAATTATGCCGAAGATTATAAGATCCTGATCCAGAAAGTGCGCAAACTGGGCGAGAATGTCCCTCCGCTGGTGAACGCCTACATGAATCTTTCGGCAACCATGAAAACTTTCGGGACGGCCATGAATGAACACTTCGGCCATGTGGAAGAAACCGGTATACTCGTTACCGTTGACGATATTTATGACATTAAAAAGGAACGACACATTGTAACGTACAAAGGAAAAGCCGGAGGGAAGGGGTGATTGGTGATTGGTGATTAGCAAAAGTGGTCAGACCACTGAAGGATGATCTTTAAGAACAGATAAGATTGGCAAAAGTGGTCAGACGACTGTAGATTGCCGACTGAAGACTACCGACTGCCGACTGCCAAGTGGTGTTTAGTTGCTGGTCAGGTGCCCTTCGGGTGTTATTTGGCTTCGCCGTCAGGTGCCCTTCGGGCGTCATTGGTGTTAAAAATGTTGACTGAAGACTGCCAACTGAAGAATGACGGAAGACTGCCGACTGCTGACTGCCAACTGAAGACTACCAACTATACCTGAACCAAATTATTTTCCATGATGAAAATTACACGAGCAGAATTTGTCACAAGTTCCACCACCCTCAACCAGTGTCCTGGGCCTGACAAGCCTGAGTACGCCCTGATCGGGAGGTCGAACGTGGGGAAGTCGTCGCTGATCAATGCGCTGACAGGACAAAAAAAACTGGCCAAAATCTCAGGCACGCCGGGTAAAACCATCCTCATCAACCATTTTCTCATCAACACCGACTGGTATCTGGTTGACTTGCCCGGTTACGGTTTTGCCAAACGCTCCAAGACCGAACGGGC